>NZ_JBHYUU010000033.1:0-59136 GCF_042749955.1 Kitasatospora sp. NPDC059462
GGGCGGCGGGTGCCGCGGGCGCGCCGGACGACGCGGCGACCACCGAGCTGCGGGCCGTGCGGGACACCGGGGCGGCGCAGCCGCGGACCGGGCACGGCGACGACGCGACCCAGGAGCTCTCGCTGCGGGGCCGGGGCGCGGCGGACCTCACGGCGACGGCGAAGCTGCCGGTGGTGCCGGACGGGCCGGCGGCCGACGAGACCGCGGTGCTGCCGCGGATCCCGGCTGAGGACGCCGACTCGACGGCCGTGCTGCCCCGGATCGAGCCGGGCGCCCCGGTCGGCCGGACGCCCCGGGACACCTGGCGGGACGGGCGGCCCCGCACCGGGCGGCCGGAGACCGAGGAGCGCCCGGTGGAGCGCACCCGTGAGCTTCCGGTGGTCGACCCGCAGCAGGACGGGCCCGCCGCCGACCAGCGGCCGCGCCCGGACTGGGCGGAGGAGACCCCGATGGACGACCTGCCGAGCCTGACCGACACGCTGCTCGGCTCGCGCGAGGAGTGGGCCCGCTGGGGCCAGGACGACCGTCCGGGTTCCGGCGGCGCCGACCGCCGGGGTGACACCGGCGGCCAGGGCGGACCGGGTGCTCCGGACGGCCGGGGCGGTCAGGACGGCCAGGGTGGTCAGGGCGGGCAGGGCGACGGCAAAGGCAAGGGCCGCCGCTGGGGCCGCCGGAGCTGACCGGCGCCCGGCCGGCCGGGTGCCTCCGGGCCCGGCGGCCCGGCGGCCCGCCGGGCTTCCCGGGTGGCCATCCGCCCGGCCTCCCGCGCGGCCCGGGCCCGTCGTAGCCGCCACGTATGCTCGACGGCGGGAGCGGTAGTCCGTAGCGAGCTTGGGAGCAGCAGTGGCCGTCTGGGACGACCTGGTGGGCCAGGAGCGGGTGGTCGAGCAGCTGACCGCCGCCGCCCGGGCGGCCGGGGCGATCGTCGGCGCCGGGCGCGGCGCCGATCCGGAGGCGGGCGGCAACGCCTCGCTGATGACGCACGCCTGGCTGTTCACCGGCCCGCCCGGGGCCGGCCAGACCACCGCCGCGCGGGCCTTCGCCGCCGCGCTCCAGTGCACCAGCCCCGACCTCGCGCTCGGCGGCACGCCCGGCTGCGGCTTCTGCGACGGCTGCCACACCGTCCTCGCGGGCAGCCACGCCGACGTGAAGTACGTGCGCACCGACGGCCTGTCCATCGGCGTCGGCGACATGCGCGACCTGGTGCTGCGCGCCTCCAGCTACCCGACCGGCGGCCGCTGGTCGGTGATCCTGGTCGACGCCGCCCACCGGCTCACCGAGGCCGCCGCCAACGCGCTGCTCAAGGGCGTGGAGGAGCCGTCCCCGCGCACCGTCTGGCTGCTCTGCGCCCCCTCGGTGCAGGACGTGCTGCCGACCATCCGCTCCCGCTGCCGCCTGCTGGTGCTGCGCACCCCGGCCGCCGAGGCGGTCGCCGACATGCTGGTGCGGCGCGACGGCGTGGAGCCGCACACCGCCCGGCTCGCCGCGCTGGCCGGCCAGGGCGACGTCGACCGGGCGCGCCGCCTCGCCGTCGACGAGCAGGCCCGGACCCGCCGCACCGACGTGCTGCGGATCCCGCTGGAGGTCGGCGACATCGGCGGCTGCCTGGCCGCCGCCCAGCGCCTGGTCGACACCGCCAAGGCCGACGCCGAGGCGCTCGCCGAGACCCAGGACGCCAAGGAGACCGACGACCTCAGGGCCGCGTACGGCGCGGCCGAGGGCAGCAAGGCACCGCGCGGCATGGCCGGGGCGGTCAAGGAACTGGAGAAGCGGCAGAAGAGCCGGGCCACCCGGACCCGCCGGGAGACCCTCGGCGTCGCCCTGCTGGACCTGCTCGGCTTCTACCGGGACGTCCTCGCGCTCCAGCTCGGCTCGACCGGCGCGCTGGCCAACGAGGACCAGCGGCAGGCACTGGACCGGGTCGCCCAGGCCGGTCCGCCGGAGTCCACGCTGCGCCGGATCGAGGCGGTGCTCGCCTGCCGGCGGGCGCTGGACCGCAACGTCGACCCGCTGCTCGCCGTCGAGGCGATGACCGTGGCGCTGCGCGCGGGCTGAGCCGCCGTCGGGGCGGGCCGGTCTGCCCCGGGCGCGGGCCGAGTCACCGTCGGCGCGGGCCGCGCCGTCGGGCCGGTCGGCCGCCGGGGGCGCGGTTCGGCCCGACGCCTCCGTTCGGCGTCCCACCTTCGAGTGAACGTGCGTTACGCGCCGGGCACACGCGTGTGCGAGCCCCGGCTCGTCCCGCACGCTGGGGGCCGACTGCGCCCCGCCGCCGGGGCCGTCGTGTCCCGTACGGTGCCGGGCCCGACCGACGGCCGGCCGGCCCTCCTCCGAGGTGGTGCGTCCCATGGTCCGTTCGCTCCTGATCGTTCCCCTGCTGGCCGCCGCCGGGGGCGGGGTCTGGCTGGCACGCGGCGCGCTGCTGCGCTGGCGCGATCTGCGGGCGGCGGAGACGTACGAGCTGGCCGGGGAGCACCGGCCGATGCTGCTGCGGGCGGCTGGGGCGATGGTCTGCGGGGTCGGCGTCACGGTGCTGACGCTGCTGACGGCGCTGGGCACCTTCGGCGCGCTGAGCGGCGACGGTGCCGCGGACGGTGCGGGCGGACCGGGGGGCCTGACCGGCTCGGCCGGCTCGCTCGGCTCGGTGGCCGGGCGGCTCGACGGATCGGGCGGGGGGTGGCAGGCCGCCCCGCCGGCCGAGGCCGCGGACGCCGCCGTGCCCGCCCCGCCCGTGCCGACGCCGTCACCCCTGCCGGTGGTCAGCCGCTTCGACAGCGTCGGCCACCCGGGCGGCGGCGAGCTGCTGCAGTCCGCCGTCCCCGGCCCGGACGGCCATCCGCGCAACGTCCGGGTCTGGCTGCCCGCCCAGTACGCCAAGGACCCGAACGCCCGCTTCCCGGTCGTCGTGATGCACGCCGCCACCCCCAGGAAGACCGCCGACGCCGAGGTACCGGACGTCTTCGAGGGCCTCGCCTCCGCCGTGCAGAGCGCCAAGGGCAAGCCGTTCATCCTGGTCGCCCCCGAGGCGCCGAACGGCACCGCGCACCCCTGCGAGCTGGTCGCCGCCGCCCCGATGGCGGTCGCCGACGACGCCGCGCTGCGCACCACCATCGCGGCCACCTTCCGCACCCTGCCGCCCGGCCCGGCGGCCTGGGGCGCGCTCGGCGTCGAGGACGGCGCGCCCTGCGCCGCGGCCGCCGGCCTGGCCCGTCCCGACCTGTACGGCGCGGCGGCGGCCGTCTCCGGCAAGTACGACGCGCCCGCGCTCGCCCGCACCGGCGCCGAGGCGCCCGCCACCGGGACCCCGAGGCTGCTGCTCGCCGCCGGGAAGGCCGACACCGCCGGGGTGGACGCCGCCCGCAAGCTCCAGTCGGCGCTGCGCGGCGGCACCGGCGCCGCCGCCCGCGCCGAGGTGCGGATCTCCGACAACGCGACGGACTACTCGGCGGACCGGATCCGGCTGCGGCTGGTCCGGCAGGCGGCGCAGTACCTCGGCGAGGCGCTCGGCAAGGCGTCCTGAGCCCGGCCGCGCGCGGCACTACGCTTCCGGTACTCCCGGTGGCAGTGGGGCCACCGGGAGTGAACGGCTGAGGGGATCCCAGATGCGGGCCGACAGGCGGCAGGACGCCCCGGCGCGGGTGCGCGCCGGGCGCGGGGGAGGAGCGGTGGCGGCCGTCGCCGTCCTGGCCGCCGGACTGCTGGCGGGCGGCTGCTCGGCCGCCGGACCGACCCCGGGCGCCGCCCCGGCCGACGGCGGCGTGACCAGCTCCGCCACGCCGTCCGGGGCCGCCGCCGGGACCTCCGGGTCCGGGTCCGCGTCGCCGGTCACCCCGCTGGAGTCGCTGCCCGCCGCCGTGCCCGCCGCGCTCGCGCCCTACTACGGGCAGCGGCTCGCCTGGTCGCCCTGCGACGACGGCTACGAGTGCACCGGCTTCCGGGTGCCGCTGGACTACGACCACCCCGCCGACGGCGACCTCACCCTGGCCGCCGTCCGCGCCCCGGCCGTCCCCGACGGGTCCGGCGACCGCCTCGGTTCGCTGCTGCTCAACCCCGGCGGCCCCGGCGGCTCGGCCGTCGAGTACGTCGAGGGCGCGGCCCGGACGTACGACGCCGCCGTGCGGGCCCGGTACGACCTGGTCGGGGTGGACCCGCGCGGGGTCGGCCGCAGCTCCTCGGTCAGCTGCCTGAGCGGTGAGCGGATGGACGCGTACACCTCCGTCGACATCACCCCCGACGACCCGGCCGAGGTCGACGCCGTGGTGGCCGCCGCCAAGGAGTTCGCCGAGGGCTGCCGCCAGGGCGCCGGCGCCCGGCTGGGCCACCTGAGCACCGCCGAGGCGGCCCGCGACCTGGACGTGCTGCGCGCCCTGCTCGGCGACGAGCGGCTGAACTACGTCGGCAAGTCCTACGGCACCCTCCTCGGCGCGACGTACGCGGGCCTGTTCCCCGGCCGCGCCGGCCGGATGGTGCTCGACGGCGCGATGGACCCGTCGCTCGACTCGCTGGCCGGGAACCGCACCCAGGCGGGCGGCTTCGAGACCGCCTGGACCGCGTTCGCCCGGGACTGCGCCGCCCGCGCGGACTGCCCGCTCGGCCGCACCGAGCAACAGGCGGGCGAACAGCTCGCCGCCCTGTTCGCGGAGGCCGACGCCCGCCCGCTGCCGACCTCCGACGCCGGCCGCCGGCTCAGCGAGGCACAGGCGACCACCGGTGTCGTCCAGGCCATGTACGCGGAGTTCCTCTGGCCCCGGCTGCGCACCGCCCTCGCCGACGCCCGTTCCGGCGACGGCACCGGCCTGCTGAAGCTCTCGGACGCCTACTACGGGCGGGAGGCGGACGGCTCCTACCCCAATCTGATGTCCGCCAACGCGGCGGTGAACTGCCTCGACCTGCCCGCGCCGTTCGCCGGCCCGGACGACGCCGCGCGGGCGGTGCCGGAGTTCGAGCGGACCTCGCCGCGGTTCGGCCGGGACATGGCCTGGATGGCGCTGACCTGCACCTACTGGCCGGTCCGGGCCACCGGCACCCCGCACACCGTCCGGGCCGCCGGCGCCGCACCGATCGTGGTCGTCGGCACCACCCGGGACCCGGCCACCCCGTACGCGTGGGCGCAGGCCCTGGCCGGCCAACTGGAGTCCGGGCGCCTGCTGACCTTCGACGGGGACGGCCACACCGCGTACGGCCGCCACGACGTCTGCCTCGACGGCGCGGTCAACCGCTATCTGCTGGCCGGCGAGGCGCCGGAGGACGGGAAGCGCTGCGGGTCCTGATCCTGAGAAAGCTTCCGGTACGACGTTAGGATGAGCGCCCCCTCACCGCTCTCCCACCCCACCGGAGCCCACCGTGCTCGGAGTCAACGACCTGGCGACGTACGTCCTCGGCGCCCTCGTCATCGTCCTCCTCCCCGGCCCCAACTCCCTCTACGTGCTGTCCGTCGCCGCCCGCAAGGGCGTCCGCACCGGCTACCGCGCCGCCGCCGGCGTGTTCGTCGGCGACTTCACCCTCATCAGCCTGACCGCCCTCGGCGCCGCCTCCCTCCTGGAGGCCAACCCCGCCGTCTTCGCCGTGGTCAAGTTCGGCGGCGCCGCCTACCTGCTCTGGATAGGCATCGGCATGCTGCGCGCCGCCCGCCAGCTCTGGCGCGAGCACCGCGCTGGCCCCGCGACCGCCCCCGCCGCGACGGCCGCCGACCCCGCCGAGTCCACCGAGCGCCCGTTCCGCCGCGCCCTGGTGATCAGCCTGCTGAACCCCAAGGCCATCCTCTTCCTCCTCTCCTTCTTCACCCAGTTCGTCGACCCCTCCTACGGCAGCCCGGTGCTCTCCTTCACCCTGCTCGGCGGCATCCTGCAGACCTTCAGCTTCCTCTACCTCTCCCTGCTGATCTTCGCGGGCACCACGCTCGCCACCGCCTTCAGCCGCCGCAAGCGCCTCTCCGCCGGTCTCACCAGCGGCGTCGCCGCCCTCTTCGCCGGCTTCGCCGCCAAGCTCGCCGTCTCCTCCGCCTGACCCCACCCCGCCACCGCGTTACGGATCACCGGCCAACCTGTGTAGACTGGCCCGCGTTGCCAGGACTTCCGGCAACGGCGCCGCCTTAGCTCAGTTGGCCAGAGCAACGCACTCGTAATGCGTAGGTCGCGGGTTCGAATCCCGCAGGCGGCTCCATGGCGAACCCCAGGTCAGGACTCTGACCTGGGGTTTCTTCGTTGGGTTGGCCTTGGAATTCGGGTTAATCGGGCGGATGCGGTCTGCGCATCGCAATGCGCAGGCATGAGGTTGACTCAGTGTTGCTGGCCAGCCGAGACCGGCCGCTGACCTGCGGTTCTGTGGGCCGTGGCGTGAACTTGCGGCAAGCGATCGATGCGGCCGGTGGACAGCCGGTGGACAGCCGTGCGTGATGCACCGTCAGCAGCTCTTGTGCCCTCGCAGGCGCTGCAGGTAGGCCAGCGCTGAAACTGTGCTGTTCCGACAATCGAGATATGGGTTCGCGATGCAGCCCCGAGGGCCGAAGCGCTCAGCGCCGGATCGCAAAGACCTCGACCTCTGCGTTCATCGCCCGCAGCCTCCGGGCTGACTGAAGAAGTGAGACCTGAGCGAAGGCGAAGAGGGAGTCGACGGTGATCTCCTTCCCGTCCTTGAGGAGGATGGCGAGGACGACCTTCAATGTGCCGAAGTCGCTCAGGAGACGGTGGTCGGGAGTGCGGTCCGCAACCTGCCGGAGGAAGTCCCCGCGGATGGCTTCGTCACTGCGCAGGGTTTCGACGGCGGTCACGGCCTGAGCGAAGAGGTGGTTCAGCGGCGCGGTGCCAGCACTGCTGCTGGCCTTCTTGACACAGATCAGCTGGTTGTCCGGGCCCAGGACATCGCACATCTCCAGCCCGCCGCCGTTGAACTTGTCGGTCACGACGTTCTTTTTGTCGAAGAGAAGGTAGCCCTCCTGAGCGGCTGCTCGCTTGTTGTACCAGTCCTCGTCGTGAGAGTCCTGCCGCTTGCTGTTCGGCGCGCCCTTCGGCCACCTTGGCAGCTGCACGCTCGACGGCTTGTCGAGCAGCTGCCGCAGCTCCTCCTCGAGCGTCTCGAGGAATCCGGCACCCACCTCGTACCACTTCCCATGGCCATAGAAGTACCGCGTCGTTCCGACGGGGACATCCGCGATGAGCCATTCCTTGCCGCTGGTAGCGGCGCCGGCCGGCGTCTTCAGATCGTCATCGCTGAACATGACGACGCGCACTTGGCTGAGCGCCTTCAGGCGATCGCCTTCGGCTCTGTCTGAGACGAACTGGAGGAGAACGGGAAGGTCGAGATCGAAGACATCGACGGTTCGGCTGCCCGAGGAGATGCGGAATGCCTGGGCAGAGCTGAAGCCCTCCTGGCAGGCTTCGGGAACTCCCAAGGTCAGCCGGGGGTGGCTGGCATCAGCCAGCATGGCCTCCAAGGCGGTTTGGGCGTCTACCGCCTTGCGGCTTCGATTGTCCAAGGTGTGCAGCCGGTCCACGAAGCGCAGCTCGGGCAGCGGATCCGGTCGGGCGCACACCTCTTCAATCGCGCGCAGGTCGTTGAGAAACTCCTCCGGAGTGGTGGCCAACGGCAGCTTGATGGTCGACTCCGAGCACTCCACCCGGACGTGCTTGGAGGTTCCGGAGGGCAGCGAAGTCAATGCAATGCCGCTTACCGTTCCGCAGATGCGGCGGACGACTGCGCCGAATCGGTCGAGCCCGAAACCGTCGATTCGCTCGCCACGGGCGACGGAGTACTCATCAACACGCCCGCGGCCGTCCATGATCTGATTGCGGACCTTGATGATGCCGTCCTCGTCCAAACATCGAGTGGCGAACTCCAGCCCGAACTCGTCGTCCCGGTAGTAGGGGTCGAGCATGTGCTGGCCGACGCCGTAGCTCAAGGCGTACAGGCCGCGCTCGGTCCGCATCAGGACGAGGCCGGCGGCGGAGCGGTTTCGTTCGTTGACCTCCAGGCCGGTGATCCGTTCGACGGCCGGGCACCAGTCAGCCCGGTCCCGGGGGATCCCTCCGTTTACCAATAGTCCGGTGACGCCCTCTCGGGAGAAGTCTCGGACCTGGTAGCCCGGACGGCTGAGATAGCGGGGGCGCACAAGGGCTCGGAGGTCTACCGGCCGCCCATCGGGAACGGTGAGCCGGTGCAGGGTGGACTTCCGGGTTCCGGTGTTCTGTTGCTTGGCATCCACGTTGTGCTCCTTGTCTCTTGCCTTGAGCGGACATGAGCTGCACTGCCTCTTGCACGCTGGCCGGCCGAATGACAGCAGCAGCGCGTTGACAACGAAGGTAGTCAGAGCCTGTTGGCGCTGTCAACAGGGTGTAACTTCGAGAGCGGCTGGTCATGGTGTACGGTGAAGCCATGCTTGAACACGACGTCCCCGACCCCACGGCCACCGCTGCGGAGATCGCACGGTTGGCCGGGGTGACGCGCGCCGCGGTCTCCAACTGGCGCAGGCGTCGCCCGGACTTCCCAGCGCCTGTCGGCGGCACGGCGGCCAGCCCGTTGTTCTCGCTCGTTGAGGTGCAGCGGTGGTTGGACGGACAGCGCGAAGGCCGGGAGGTCAACAGCGAGGTTCGGTTGTGGCAGGCGCTTCGCACCACCTTCGGTGCCGAGATGGTTGGAGCGCTGGCGGCCGTTGGCGAGTATCTCCTCGGGGAGGGCGCCGGGCTGAAGGACCGCTCTGCGCGCGAGGCGATGGAAGGACTGCTCGCGGAGCGGACTCCTGCAGAGGTGATGGACGGACTTGTCGCCCGTCTCTTGGATTCCACCGCCCGCGCCGCTTTGGACGGAGCCTCGACGTTGCAACTCGCCCGAGCTGTGGGGGAGCTTGCGGGCGAGACCACCGGCGCCGTCTTCGATCCGGCCTGCGGTATCGGATCCCTCCTGGTTGCAGTGGGCGGCGACAAGGTGCGCAGCAGGCTGGGCCAGGACATGCAGGCGGACGCGGTACGTCTGGCCCAGGTGCGAACGGACCTGTCGCTCGCATCAGGGGCGACACCCTCTCGACTAGCGGCGGGCGACTCGCTTCGGGCAGACGCCTATCCAGACCTCCGCGCGGACCTGGTCGTGTGCGAGCCCCCAACTGCCGTGGCCGACTGGGGCCGCGAGCAGCTGCTAGTCGATCCACGGTGGGAAGCCGGCGTGCCCTCGCGCGGTGAGAGCGAACTCGCCTGGCTCCAGCACTGCTACCACCACACAGCCCCTGGGGGGAGGGCCGTGGTCGTCTTGCCAGCGTCGGTCGCCCACCGCCGATCCGGTCGGCGAATTCGCGCGGAACTGGTGCGTCGCGGCTGCGTCACCGCAGTGGTGGCTCTACCGCCGGGCCTCGCGGCCAGCCATGCACTCCCGCTGCACGTGTGGATGCTGAGCAGGCCTTCCATTCCTGGGAACAGCGCGACGACGGTACGCATGGTGGACCTCAGCGCCAGCAGTCCAGACGGACCGTGGCAGCCGAAGCCACACCAGGCGGCTGAGGTGCCGCTGATCGATCTGCTGGACGATGACGTGGATCTCACACCCGGCCGCTATGTCCGCGAGCCAGAACCCAACTACGCGGCAGAGTACATCGCGCTACGGGACGAACTCGATCTACAACTGCGCAGGCTTCGGAACCTACTGCCGGAGCTGTCGGCACGGAGTGATGCCAGCGACCTGGACGAGGGCGTACCAGTGGCGGTGAGCGACCTGTTGGCCGCTGGTCTAGTCACTCTCGACGGTGAGCAACTTGCCTCCACCAGTGACCAGCTGGACCCGGACTATGTGCGAGGCTTCGCAGCCAGTCCGGCGAACACCCGTCGCGGCACGTCGTCCTCGGGTACGTTCCGAGCGGACCTTCGCTCAGCGCGCTTGCCGCGTATGGACATTGAGGCGCAACAGCGCTACGGAAACGCCTTTCGCTTGTTGGGAACGTTCCAGCGCGAACTCGCTGAACTCGCCAAGATAGGGGACCGAGCCGCGCAGCTCGCCCGCGACGGCCTTACCAGCGGCGCGCTCGACCCAGAGCCCGCGCGGGACTCTGGCGACACCAAGCAGAAGATCACGACGACCGACGGAGACGACGCAGTGCGGCAGGAAGAAGGCAGGAAGCTTTGAGTAAGAACCAGGAACTGGCTGACTTCATCTGGTCGGTGGCCGACCTGCTGCGCGGAGACTACAAGCGCTCCGAGTATGGCAAGGTCATCCTGCCGCTGACTGTGCTGCGTCGGCTGGACTGCGTCATGAAGCCGACGCGGCAGGCGGTGTGGGACCGGGCCGCGTCCTACACCGGGGAGAACAAGGACGGATTGCTGCTGGCGGCGTCCAAGCTCAAGTTCTACAACCTCTCCGAGCAGACCTTCGACACGATCAGCAACGACGCGGCCAACGTGGCGAAAAACCTCAAGGATTACATCCGGGGCTTCTCAGCCGAGGCCACCGAGATCATCAACCGCTACGAGTTCCACCTCCAGATCGACCGACTGGACAACGCCGACCTGCTCTACCAGGTGGTGCGGAGGTTCGCAGGTCTGGATCTGAGCTTCGAGGTCGTGGACAACCACGACATGGGCTACGTGTTCGAGGAACTGATCCGCAAGTTCGCCGATGCCTCCAACGAGACTGCCGGTGAGCACTTCACCCCGCGTGAAGTCATCGAGCTGATGGTCGAACTGCTGCTCGGGCCAGACGATGATCGACTGACGGGCGAGGGACAGGTCGTTAAGATCCTCGACCCGGCCTGCGGCACCGGCGGCATGCTGGCTGCGGCCGAGGAGCACATCCAGAGGCTAAACCCGCGCGTGCGCGTCAACCTGTTTGGGCAGGAGCTGAACGCTGAGTCCTACGCGATCTGCCGCTCGGACATGCTGCTCAAGGGGCACACCGCTAAGAACATCCGCTTCGGCAACTCCTTCAGCCAGGACGGCCACGAGGGCGAGACCTTCGACTACATGCTTGCCAATCCTCCCTTCGGCGTGGAGTGGAAGAAGGTCGAGAAGATCGTCCGGCAGGAGCACGAGGACCGCGGGTACGACGGTCGGTTCGGCGCCGGCCTGCCCCGGATCAATGATGGCTCGCTGCTGTTCCTGCAGCACATGATGAGCAAAATGCAGCTGCTGAAGAAGGACGACGCCGGCGACGAGGTCGGCGGCACCCGGCTGGCCATCGTCTTCAACGGCTCCCCGCTGTTCACCGGCGGAGCGGGGTCGGGCGAGTCGGAGATCCGCAGGTGGATCATCGAGCACGACTACCTGGAGGCGATCGTCGCCCTCCCAGACCAGCTCTTCTACAACACCGGCATCTCCACGTACTTCTGGATCGTCACCAACCGCAAGCCTGCCGAACGCAAGGGTCGCGTTATCCTGCTGGACGCCCGCGACCAGTGGACCAAGATGCGTAAGTCGCTCGGCGAGAAGCGCAAGCAGATCACCCGTGCGCAGATCGGGCGCATCGGCGCCATCTACCGCGACGCGCTCAGCATCGCTAACGACGAGACCCACCCTGACCACGGGCGAGTGAAGGTCTTCGCTAACCGGGACTTCGGCTACCAGCGCATCACCGTGGACCGGCCGCTCAAGCTCCGCTTCGAGCTCACAGAGGACAGCCTTACCCAGCTCGGCGCGTCTGCCGCCGTGAAGAAGGCAGTTGGGGGCGAGGCAGCGGTCGAGTTCCTGCTCGCCGCACTCAAGCCGCTGCTCGGAGCGCGGTGGTCTACCAAAGCCGAGGCATGGGACGCCCTGCGTACGGCGATGGTGGCCGGGGGCGTGCTGTGGCCCTCTGTCGCATCGTTCCAGAAGGCTATGCGCGACGCGGTGGGTGTGACTGACCCGGAGGGCGAGGTCCAGCTCATCAAGGGCAAGCCCGAGCCTGACGCCGACCTGCGGGACTACGAGAACGTCCCGCTGGGCGAGGACATCGACGAGTACCTTGCCCGCGAGGTGCTTCCCCATGTCCCCGACGCCTGGATCGCGGAGATTCGGAACCCGAAGACAAAGGAGATGGAGCGATACAAGGTGGGGTACGAGATTCCCTTCACTCGCCATTTCTACGTCTACACGCCGCCCCAGCCCTTGCCGGAGATCGACGCGGAGCTGAAGTCGCTGGAGGCCGAGATCCAGGCGCTGCTCGGGAAGGTGGCGGGGTGAGCACGGTACGTCTGCGACACCTGGCACGGGTCAATCCTCCTTGCCCAGCGTTCGACCGCCTTGCCTTTGACGATGAGCTCACCTTCCTACCCATGGAGGCAGTGTGGCCAGGAGAGCGGCTTGACCTCTCCCGCCTACGTAGCAAAGCTGCTGTGGCGACTGGCTACACGCGATTCCAGGAAGGTGACGTACTCGTTCCGAAGATCACTCCGACCTTCGAGGCGGGGCGGGCCGTCTTGATTCGTGGCCTCCGCAACGGCGTTGGGGCAGGTACGACCGAACTCCATGTTCTACGGGCTGGGCCACTTATCGATCCCCGGTTCCTTTTCTATCTCGTGAACACGCATGGATTCCTGAAGTTGGGCGAGGCTGAGATGTACGGCGTCGCCGGTCAGCAGCGTGTCCCGGACGATTTCCTGCGTGACCTAGCAGTTGCTCTCCTGCCGCTTGATGAGCAGCGTCGCATCGCCGACTTCCTTGATGCCGAGACCGCTCAGATCGACAAACTGGTGGCTCTTCGCCTTCGCCAGCGGGATGTCATCCGCATCAGGCAGCGCGTGCACGCTGAGGGGGTGATCAGAGGGTGCTCCTCGGGGGAGTGGACGCGGACAAAATATCTCATGCGGGTGCGACCGCGTTATGGAGTGCTTGTCCCTGTTTTTGAGGACGATGGCGTTCCTTTTGTTCGAGTCAATGACTTGCTGGATCTTCGGGGTCGGGCAGGCAGTTTGGCGCGGATTCCTGCAGGACTCTCGAATCAGTATGCGAGAACAATCACTAGGCCGGGCGATGTGCTGCTCAGTGTTGTAGGAACTTTGGGAAGGGCTGCTGTCGTCCCGGAAGAAGTTGTGGGCGCCAACATTGCTAGGGCCGTTTGCTCGATCCGCTTGCGGCCAGACGTCGATCCGAGCCTCTTCGTCGCTTGGATTGCCACGAGCGAGTTCGAACGACAGGCACTTCTTGCGACTGGCTCCGACTCTGCCCAGCCCACGCTTGGGATGGAAGATCTGTCGAATTTTTCTATTCGATGGCCTACGGATCCCCGAGAGCAAGCGAGCGTTGCCCGTCAGGTGAGGGAGGGCCAGCAGATTCACACGGATTTGGTCCGACGTACAGATCGCCAACTGGCCCTTCTCGCCGAACGTCGCCAGGCGCTGATCACTGCGGCCGTCGCCGGCCAGCTTGATGTCACCACCGCCCACCCCGTGCATGACCGCGACCTCTGAGGGGGATTCAGATGAATGACACCCGCGTGTACACCGAGAAGGCCTTCGAGAACGCCGTCGAAGCAGCGTTGCTGCGCAGCGGTTGGCAGCGCGGGCTGTCGAACACCTATGACCGGGCCCTCGGGATCGACACCTCCGAGTTGGCCGCGTTCCTTGGTGCCTCGCAGAACGATGCGTGGCTCGCGCTTCAGGCCGCCTACGGCGAGGAGGAGCAGCAGGCCATCGCGCGATTCGCGAAGCGTGTCGCGCGGGAGATCGACTCGCGCGGGTTGCTGGACGTCCTGCGGCGGGGGGTGAACGACCGGAACGTGAAGATCCAGCTTGCGTACTTCCGTCCCGCGCACACCCTCGCCGCGGACGCTCTCGCGGAATACGAGGCCAACCGGCTCACCTTCGTGCGCCAGTTCCACTACTCCGTCTCCCGCCCCACCGATACCCTCGATATGGCGTTCTTCCTCAACGGACTGCCGGTCGCCTCGGTGGAGTTGAAGAACGGGCTGACCGGCCAGACCGTCGAGGACGCCAAGCGGCAGTACCGCCAGGATCGCGATCCGAAGGCGCTGTTCTTCGCCAAGCGCAGCCTGGTTCACTTCGCGGTCGATCCGATGCTCGCGTTCCTGACGACCCGTCTGGCCGGGGATGCGACGCGCTTCCTTCCCTTCAACACCGGCTCTGGCGGCCCTGGGCAGATCGGCGGCGCGGGAAACGTCCCTGCCTCTACTGGTGGCAGCTACCCCACCTCCTACCTCTTCGATGGGGTGTGGGCACGCGACAACTGGCTGGACCTGTTGCAGCGGTTCCTGCACGTGGAGGACGCCGCCGCGAAGGCTGGCCGGGCTCCGTCGCACAAGCCCGGCAGCGCTCACGCTCAGCCGTTGATCTTCCCGCGGTTCCACCAGTGGGACGCCGTGCGCAAGCTCACCGCACACGCAGCCCGTCACGGTGCGGGGGAGAACTACCTGATCCAGCACTCCGCGGGTTCGGGCAAGTCCAACACCATCGCCTGGCTCGCTCACCGCCTGTCCAGCTTGCACACCCCGCAGGATCCGGCGCTGATCGCGCCGACTGCGCTCGCCAGCGGTCTAGGGGTGAACAAGTTGGTCTTCGACAAGGTTATCGTCATCACCGACCGCCGCGTCCTGGATAAGCAGCTTCAGGACACGATCTACCAGTTCGACCACAAGGCCGGCGTGGTCGTACGGATCGACGAGAACTCCCAGCAGCTCGCGGACGCGCTGACCGGACCGACCGCCCGGATCGTGATCACGACGGTGCAGAAATTCCCCTTCGTGCTGGACAAGGTCGCAGGGCTGGGCGCACAGCGCTACGCAGTGATCATCGACGAGGCACACTCCTCGCAGGGTGGGGAGAGCGCGGCGGCGCTGAAGAAGGCGCTGGGCCGTCTCGGCTCGGACGCGGTGGACGAAGACGGTGACCCGCTGACGGCCGCGGCATTGGCCCGCGGCAAGCAGCCGAACCTGTCGTTCTTCGCATTCACCGCCACCCCCAAGGCGAAGACGATCGACCTGTTCGGTACCCCTTACCCCAATGCCGGCTCCGGGGAGCAGGAGAAGGGACCGTTCCACGTCTACTCGATGCGGCAGGCCATCGAGGAAGGCTTCATCCTGGATGTGCTCGGCAACTACATCACCTACGCCACCTACTTCAAGCTTCAGGAAGCCGCCGCTGAGGAGGCGGAGCAGCAGGTCGATCCGCGTAAGGCCCGTTCCAAGCTGGTGAGGGCCGCGCTGATGTCGGAAGCGTCGATGGCCTCCCGCGCGAAGATCATCGTGGATCACTTCCGCTCGCATTCCAGCCCGCGCCTGGGCGGCCGGGCCAAGGCGATGGTGGTCACCTCCAGCCGCGAGCATGCTGTGCGGCTCTACCAGGCCATGCGTACCTACATCGACCAGCGCGGCTTCACCGACTGCGGCACCCTGGTCGCGTTCTCCGGGGCGCTGACCCTCGACGGGATCGAGTACACCGAACCCAAGCTCAACGGCTTCCCGGAACGTGAACTGCCTATCCGCTTTGGATACACCCGCGTTGACGATCCGAACCCGCCGTCCGTCCCGAAGCCTGAACACCGCATCCTTGTCGTCGCCGAGAAGTACCAGACCGGCTTCGACCAGCCGCTGCTGACCACCATGTACGTGGACAAGATCCTGGTGAAGCTGGCCGCGGTCCAGACTCTGTCCCGGTTGAACCGCACCCACCCGCTCAAGACCACCGAGGACCTGTTCATCCTCGACTTCGCCAACCGGCCCGAGGACATCGAGCAGGCGTTCCAGCAGTACTACGAGGCGTCGATCACCGAGCCCACCGACCCCAACCTGCTGTTCGACCGCCAAAACGAGGTGATGGCTTACCAGCTCCTGGTGGAAGCCGAGATGGACGCCTTCGTCACCGCGTACTTCGCCGCCTTCCAAGGCGGAATGGCGACCGATACCGCCATCATGAAGGCCCACGCCCGCCTCTACGGCTACCTCCAGCCGGCCCTGGACCGCTTCAACGCCCTCAACGCCAGCGAACCCGACACCGCCGCCGAGTTCCGCCGTGCCCTGGACTCCTACACCAAGGCCTACGGCTGGCTCTCCCACGTCATCGGCTTCGAGAACCTGGAGCTGGAACGGCTCTACCAGTACGGGCGCTTCCTGCTGCGCCGCCTGCCGGCGCCCGTGCGCAGCGCCGGCGCGGACATTGGCGCCGCAGTCCCGAGCCACATGCGCATCACCCAGACCGGCACCCCCGAGCTGCGCCTGGAGGCAGCCGGCGCCCAGCTCCTGCCCGGCTTGGTGCCCGAAGCCGGCGGAGTAGTGGCCGAGGCGGAGGAGATGTCGCTGGCCGAGGTGATTCAGTCCGTCAACGAGGAATACGGGACTGGGCTGTCCACCACCGACCAGATCCTGCTCGGCCAGCTGGTGGTCGCCGTCAGCGAAGACCCCGAACTGCGGGCCATCGCGCTGCACCAGGACCAAGACGTCTTCGGCGGGGAACTCGAGAAGGACCTCGACAGGATCGTCATCGACCAGGCAGCTTCCAACGACGCGCTCATGGTCCGCTACTTCGACGATGCCAACGTCAACCGCCTGTTCAAGCAGGTCGCGATCCAGCAGGCTTACCAGCTCATCCGTCGCCCGGTCCGGCGCGAAGCCGAGCGCCGGGCTACCGAGCAGCGGGCCGCCGAACTGAAGTCCACTGGAAGCCCACGCGCAGATCCACCGACCGCATAGCCTTCTCCCGTCAGAACCTCACATGACAGGCCCGGCGGGGCAGTTGTGCTCCGCCCATGCAGAGAGGCATCGCGCATGGTGCACGGCACGCCGCCCTCCGAGCCCGGAGTACCGGCCCGCCTCATCGCGGGCCGGTACCGGCTGCACACCCCCATCGGTACGGGCGGCATGGGTGAGGTCTGGCAGGCGTACGACGAACGCCTGGACCGGCGGGTCGCTGTGAAGATGATGCTGGCCGAAAGTCCGGTTGCACCCGGCTTCCAGGGCGCGGCCTTCGAGGAGACCCTTCAGACCCGCCGAGCCCGCTTCCTGCGCGAGGTCCAGATCACGGCCGGCATCGAACACCTCGGTGTTCCCGCTATCTACGACACGGGCACTGACGAGGCCAGCGGCCGCCTGTTCGTCGTGATGCAACTCCTACAGGGCCGCGAGCTGCAGACCTTCATCGACGAAACCGACTACGAAAGCGAGACGGTCCCCGTCTCCTGGGCCGCGGCCGTCGGTGCCCAGATCGCCTCCGTCCTCGACACCGTGCACCGCCACGACGTCGTCCACCGTGACATCAAGCCCTCCAACCTGATGATCACCCCAGGAGGGGTCGTCAAGGTCCTCGACTTCGGCGTCGCTGCTCTTCGCGGAGTCGGTACGCTGCCACGGCTCACCCAGGTCGGCATGACCGTGGGCACCCCGCCCTACATGTCGCCCGAGCAGAGCCTGGCCAACGCCGTAGGCCCCGCCGCAGACGTCTATGCCCTCGCCTGCGTACTCCACGAACTCCTCACCGGGAAGCCTCCCTTCACCCCCGACGACAGGCGCTCCCACATGTGGCACCACGTCCACACCCCGCCCCCTCCCATCCGCTCCCTGCGCCCGGACGTACCCGCCGACGTTGAGAAGCTGCTCTTGGCGATGCTGGCCAAGGAATCCGAGCAGCGCATGGGAGCGATGGAGGTCTACGACGCTCTCCTGCCTCTCGTTCACGTCAACGCCGAAACCCTCGCTGCGACGGGCGACGGTGTCCTCGACCCCCGACTGCCGTTCCTGCGCCCCTTCGGTGGTCGGGCGCGCAGTGTCGGCGTCGCCGCCTCCTACACGCCCACCGTGGTGGTTCCCTCGCCACTGGCAGTCCCTGCCGGAGCGGCGCAGGCAGGTACCGCCGCCCTGACCGAGAAGGAGGCGGACGCGATCTCGGACCGTGCAGCTCGGCTTGCTCAGGAGGGCCAGTTCACCCAGGCTGGCGACGCTCTGGATGAGGCCATCGCGAGGGCCATGGATCCAGAACTCAGGGAAGGCATGCAGTTCAGTCTCGCCCAAGTGAAGTTCCTGGCCGGAAGCCACCGCGAGGCCCTCACCCTGTTTGAGCCACTCGCCCACGAATACACCAACCGCTACGGCGACGACGACGAGCAAGCACAGCTGTGCTGGTACTACGCCGCGCAATGCCGGATGGAACTGGGTGAGGCGAGTGCCGCCATCCGGGCTTTCGACCACGTCGCGGAGAACACGCCTGCTCCCGACGACGAGGACGCCGTCAATCGCCATCTGGATACCCTCGCACGGCTCATGAGCCTTTACGCGGCGGCGGAGAACCTTCCTCAGGCACTGGACGTTGGTGACCGTCTCCGTTCGCAAACCTCCCAGTTGCGGGGAAGCGACTGGCCGGGGTTGATGCAGATCGACGCGTATATTCGCCGCCTTCGCCAGGATCTCGGCTGACCTCAATAGCTGCATACCGACAGCGTGTACGTGGTCCGTCTGGTGAGTCGCCGTAGAGCTCCGGTGAGCCGAGTGACGCAAGTCAGCTAAGCGGGTGGACGCAGACTGTCATGTGTAGAGGGTCTCGGCGTTACTCCTCAGCGTCGATGGGGAAGAGTATGCCCTGCCCTGGGACCGTGGTGCGCTTGGCCTGCTTCTTTGGGCTGCGGCGATGGTTTCTCTGCTCGCGTTCCCTCACAGTCTCGGTAGCGCGTTCCACGGCAATGACCACGCTACGTTTGGCCTTTATCCGCTCGCGGCCAAGGGCGTCCAGCTGCTCGAAGGTTGTGCCGACCGTGCCAGCGAAACCGTGCTTTACCAACTCAATGAACTGAGTATTAATCATGTGCCGATTGACATGCTTATAGCTGAGTACTCGTCCGCCGCGCTCTCCGAGCGTGCAGTCATCTGACAGCAGAAGCCGAACATATGAGACAGGTAGGTACATTCCAGGTGCGAGCCCGTGGTCAGGCAGGCCGTTCTCCGGCCAGTAGGCGAGCTTCAAGTAACAAGGATCGGAGCCTAGCCGCCAGTCGTCGGGGGAGGTCGGGCTTTGGCTGAGAGCAGCAACCTCTTCCAGTCGATCCAACTGCCTCAGAAGTCTTTCATCTACCTGGGTCGATTTCCGGCGGGGGTCTAGCCGTTTGTATTGCACCAGGACGAAGCTGCGAGTTGCCTCGTGATAGTAGATGAGGTCAGTGCCCAACCTGGCTTCGACCGGGGTTGCGTTGACATTCACGACCTCCAAGCGGCGCCCTTCGGTGTCATGAAGGACTTGGATGTCCAAGCGCAGGACTTCCGGCCCAGTCCAGTCGCTGAATAGTCCGAGGGCCGGTCCAGTCATACGCACGTCGTGGTCGATCATGCTGTGCTCGACGGGCTCTGGGATCAACCCCGCGGTGTAGGGGGCGTGGATGTCCTTAGGGCGAAGCCACGCGGCGAAGGCTGCAGGGGTTCCGAAGATGCTCCTCGAGCAGCGTGCCGCCTCCTGCTGTTCCTGCCAAGCACGATCTTCGGGTAGCTCGCTGTTGAAGACCGGAGCGTTGATCTGCGCGATGAGCCAATCGAGAAGGGAGGCGAGTGAGGAAGAGCGGGCTCGGAGCGCATCTTCGATGACAGTCCAGACATCCTTGGGGCAGTACGTGACTCCGGCTGAACTCGAGAGAGCCTCGAACGCTTCGCGATGCGCTTCCGGAAGCTGCTCAAGCAGCCCGTTGGCACCAAGAAGGGGAACGGGTGGCAGGCATTCACGTAGAGGCTGGACCGTGATGCTCCGGTCTACCGGACCGACCGTGTTCCAGCGCCCGACCTTGCCGATCCACACGAGGCTTCGATCTCGGACTGCCTGGTGGAAACCGCGAGACTTGGCGGGCCGGCCATCAGTGAGGAACAGAACCAGCGGCAGCGCGCCCGGCTCCTCCGGCCCGTAGCCCGGGGGGATCGCTTTGGTGAACTTCAGGTTCTGACGGAGATCGTCTTGGCTTCGAGCTAGGTCATCGGTGCTCAGGATTACGAGGAAAACCACCCACCGAGCGTAGTGGCCGAGCGATCTCTTTGGTGCCGAACCCGCAAGCTGGCAGCATGCCAGCGCAGCAGCCGGATCTGACCTGGCGTCGACTGGGAGCCCTTCGCGTGGAAGGCGCCTCCTGGATGGGCTTGTGGGAGTTCCACAAGGCCTGACGATCGCCCTGTCTGGGCGGTAGGGACCCCTTCCGGTGGACAGCCGGTGGACAGCCGGTGGACGGATGCCTTTGGACGGTGCTGCATTGGATGGCACGGGACAACCTGCCGCACGTGCTCTGACCGGCCCAAACGTCATGAGACGGCAAGGGGCGGTACTACGTAGCACGACTCCTCGTGATCTCGTAATGCGTAGGTCATGGGTTCGAATCCCATAGGCGGCTCAGTAGAGGCCCAGGTCACCCAACCCGTGACCTGGGCCTTTGTCGTTCCTCGCCACGCGGGCGGGCGCCGGCGGTGCTCTCGGCACTCCCCGGGGTCGTCCCGGGGAGTGCCGAAGTGCGGGGCCGGGTGCGGATGGGTCCACGGTCTCGGAGGCGGGCGGGGGCGGCCTCGGTGTCTTCGGGGCCGGACGGTGGGCGTCGGTCAGTAGTTCTCCCGCACGTACTCGTACGTGCGGTCGAACAGCTCGCCCTTGATCGGCAGGCCGTACTCCTTCAGGGCGGACCGCAGTTCGCGGCGAACGCGCTTGTCGCCGGCGTCGCTCGCGCTCCAGCCGGCGTAGGCGACCTCGACGACGATCGTGTCGATCCGCGAGGCTATGTCGGGGACGATCCTGTGCAGTCCGGGTGGCATGTTCTCCGTGACGATCTGGGTGAGCGCTCCACGCTTCGGGTCGGCCAGGCGTTCGAGCGTTCCGTGGTCGCCCTGTACCGCCGCCCGGTCGGCGGCGACCACGTCCTGGGCGATCCTCAGTGCTTCCTCAAGGAATGCCAGTGAGTCCTCGACGTTCTCGATCGCCTTGGTGCGGAGCCTCTCGATCCGCTCCGCCAGGGACCGGTACGCCGGGCTCCCGGTGGCGGCGAGCCGACGCCGGAGGCGGGCCTCGATGGAGTCGAGGACCTCCTGGTAGACGTCATCGGTCCTCGACTCCGGCGTCTGCCGCTCGGCGAGCTGCAGCTGCTCGGCGATCTTCTTCACCAGCGCCAGGCCGGCGGCGTCGAGCGTGACCGTCTTCGACGGCATCGACGTCACGTCCACATCGGTCATGTGACCGTGGATCAGGGCCCTGGTCTTCGCACCGAGGCGTGCCCAGAGGAACGTCTTGGAGACGTCCTTGGGCCGGATCGACTCGTACACCTTCGCGAGCCAGAAGTACTGTCCCCGGAACGGCCGGAGCATCGGGTGCGGGTCGAGGAACTCCCACACCGTCTGCAGCGCGACGTAGGTCTCGATGAACTCGGAGCGCCGCTCGTCGCCCTCGGGGATCCGCTCGTGGGCCTCGGCGAGCGACCCGAAGGACGAGTCGCCGGTGTCGATGCCGTCGAACAGGTGCAGGAGACGCGTGAGGTCGGTGACGAACTTCCCCGCCAGCTTGGAGGCGTCGGTGACGTTGAGCTCGCGCTCCTCGCCGTCCTCCGCCCTCGGGTCGGCGACCGCCTTGCCGATGGCCCTCGCCAGGCCGATGTAGTCGACGACCCGCCCGAAGTCCTTGCGCTGGCCGGTGACGGGGTTCCTCCACGGGCGGTTGGGCCGCGTGATCGTCTGGAACAGGTTGGTGTCCTTGGCGGGCTTGTCGAGGTACAGGACGCCCTCGATGGGCGCGTTGAAGCCGGTCATCCACTTCGCGGTGACGATGACGAACGACAGTGGGTCGTCGACCTTCTTGAAGCGGCGCTTGAGCGCCTCCTCCTGCTCCGGGGTGAGCAGGTGCCTCCGGTACTCCGCGGGGGTCTCCTTGCCGTCGGCGACGTGCATCACCACGCCGACCTCACGGAGCCGTCCGTCCGGCATGACGGCGGCACGGCGCGCCAGCTCGGCCTCGATGGCGCCGGCGTACGCGATCACGAGGCGCTGGTTGTACGCGACGACCTGGGCCTTCTGCCCCAGGGGCGCGACATGGGTGAGGAAGTGACCGACGATGTCGGCACACACCGCCGCCACGCGCTCGGGGCTGGAGAGGATCGTCTCGATGTGCGAGGCCTTCCCCGACAGGAAGACCTTCTCCTCCTCGTCCAGGCCCTCCTCCGCGGCCAGCTCGTCGAAGGCCTCGTCCAGGGCCTCCTTGTCGAGCTCGAACCCGACGGAGCGGCCCTCCACGATCACCGGCTTGGTGAACCCGTCGGCGATGGACTGCTCCGGCGTGTAGCGCGACATCACGAAGTCCGGGTCCTCAGGGTCCCCGAACAGCTTGAACGTCGAACGGTCCTTGTCCTCGACGGCGGTGCCCGTCGCGCCGAAGAACTTCGCGTTCGGGACCGCCGCGCGCCAGGCGTCGCCGAACTTCCCCTCCTGCGAGCGGTGCGCCTCGTCGACGAGGACCACGATGTTCGACCGGTCGTTCAGGTGGCCGGCCTCGGCGAACTTGTGCACCGTCGTGATGATCACCCCGGGCTCACCGCTGCGCAGCAGGGCGTGCAGCTCCCGCCGGTTGCGGGGCACGGACATCCGCGGCATGCCGGCGGTCTCGAACATCTCCGCCGTCTGCCGGACCAGGTCCTTGCGGTCGGCGATCACGATGACCGTCGGCGCGCTCCCGAACCTCCGCGTCACCGCGTCGTCGCGCAGCAGGCGGGCGGCGGCGAACGCCATGAGTTCGGTCTTGCCCGACCCCTGGTGATGCCAGATCAGCCCGCCGGGACGGCCGGCCAGCACCTTGGCGTGGATCGCCAGGGCCGCCTCGAACTGCGGGTAGCGGGGCAGGAGTTTGAGGTCGACCTCGGAGGCGTCCCTGGCATGACGGAACATCACCAGGTCCTTGAGGATCGGCAGGACGGTCTCCGGCCGCAGCAGCAGGCGTGCGGCCCGCTCGACGCGGGCCGGTCCGGTGACGGTCCTCGGGTCGTCCCCGGTGGACCCCCAGGGGGCCCAGATCTCGGAGTCGGGGTCCGGAACCGCGCGGATCGGAGCCATGCGGAACTCCAGGCCCTCGGTGGCGACGTTGAAGACGTTCGTCGCGAAGAAGCCCGGGTATTCCGCTTCGTAGACGTCGTGGAGGTCCTTCGCGGCGTTGACCCACGAGACCTGGTGCTTCACGGGCGTCTTGGTCTCGGCGACGACCAGCGGGAACCCGTTGACGTAGTAGACGACGTCGAACCGGCGCGGTTTGGCGGCGCCGTCGACGGTGACCTCGTCGGCGACGGTGAAGCGGTTGTTGTCGAGGTCCTCGAAGTCGATCAGCCGGCGCGGCACGTGCCTGCCGTCGATCGTCGTGAACGAGTGGTCGCCGCGGAGCATCACGGTCAGCCGCTCGTTGGCCGCGACGAGACCGTTGTGCGCGTCGAGGACCGCCTGGTTGAGCTCGTGCAGCACGAGGTCCGCCGACTCGGGGTCGTCGGCCAGCTCCGGGTTCAGCGCGAGCAACGCTTCGCGTGCCCAGTCCTCGACGATGACGTCATGCTCGCGGCGCGGGAGCTCGTCCCCCCGCAGACGCTCCCAGCCGGTCTCCTCCGCCCACTCCAGCAGTGAGCGCTGGATCGTGCTCGCTTCCGTCCAACCCATGTCAGGACACCTCTTCGAGCAGCGCGTCGTACGACTCCGGGATCTCGATCTCCTGGTTGAGGAGAGAGGCCAGGAGCGCGGAGCGGAAGGTACGGAGGTGGGAGCGTTCGGCCTCGACCGCCAGTGCCCCCGCGATCAGCCCGTCCAGGCCTGCCGCGAGTACGGCCTGCGCCTCGGCCCCGGGATCGGGAATCGCGAGCTCCCGGATGGCCCGCTGCCCGATGTTGCGCATGTCGGAACCGGCGGTCAGCCGGGCTATCTGGTCGCGGACGCTGGGCGTCGCCATCGCGTGCACCAGGTAGCCGCGGTGCAGGACCTCCTCGTCCGGCACGAGCCGCAGGGTCTTGTCGCACAGGTACAGGTTGTCGGGGACCTCGTGCACGCGGCAGACCGTTCCGACGCGGTCGAGGACGGCGTTGCAGCGGACCAGCAGAACGTCGCCGGACCGCACCCTCGTGGCTTCGGGGAGCACCGTGCCGGCGTCGACGGTCTTCACCTCGGACGGGAGGAACCGCGCCCGACCGACCGCGCTGATCTTCAGGACGGCCCGCTCGTCGGGAGCCGGGATCCGCTCCTGTCCCTTCGGGCTCTTGCCGGCTTCGATGGCGCGCAGACCGTCCGACAGGAGCAGCCGGCCCTCGTGCTCGTCCAGACCCGCCACCGCCGCCTGCCACGACGCCCAGGCCCGGTCGGCCTCCTCCCCCAGCGCCTCGATCTGCGCGTCCACCGCGGCCATCACGTCGACGATGCGCCGCTGGGTGGCCGGGGACGGGAGGGCGAGTTCGTAGTCGTTGAACTGCGCCTCCTTCCAGCGGCTTCGGCTGGCGGTCGTCCCGGTGCTCACGCGCGCGACGTACGACCACACGGACGCCTGCCCGAAGTGGAGGCTCAGGAACTCCGGCAGCAGCCGGGCCCGGTCGCAGTCGAACAGCGGGAACTCGTTGGAGACGTAGGAGCCGGCCAGGTCGTCGCCCACGAGCCCGAAGGCCCCCTTCCAGGCGAACAGGCGGTTGTAGATGAACTGACCGGGCCGGACGCGGTAGAAGCGCGTCGCCTTGGAGGTCTCCGAGGTCACCACCTCACGGAGGAACGGACCCTCGGCGTACCACTTCACGCCCAGCAGGGGGTACTCGGTCCCCGGGGCGACCCTGACGAGCTCCTGGACCGGGGACGTCACGTCCCCCAGCCGTGTCGGCACCCACTCACTCACCCGACACCCCGAACATGCTCAGGTCGACGCCCGCCGCGGCGAGCCGCTCGAACATGACGGCCTCGGTGTCGATGCGGCGCTGCCGGGCGTCGGCGTACGCCACGAGCGCGGCACCCGGATCGGCGGTCTCTTCCGCGGCGACCTTGATGTAGCGGCCGATGTTCAGGTCGAAGCCGTTCCGCTCGATCTCCTCGAACGGCACCAGCCGGACGTTCGCGCCCTCCCGGCCGTCCGGGGCGCCGCCCGTCCGGTACGCCTCGATGAGAGCCCTGACGTCCTCCTCGGACATCACGCTCTGGTTCTTGCCCTTGCCGAACAGGGCCGAGCCGTCGATGAAGAGCACGTGCCTCCTGCGCTCCTCGGACTTCCGGTCGCGGAAGATCAGCAGGCAGGCCGGGATCGACGTCGAGTAGAAGAGGTTGGACGGCAGCCCTACGACGGCCTCCAGGAGGTCCTTCTCGATGAGGCCCCGGCGGATCTTCGCCTCCGCCCCGCCGCGGAACAGCACGCCGTGCGGCATCACGACGCCGACGCGGCCGGATCCGGGCTTCATCGACGAGACCATGTGCTGGACGAAGGCGTAGTCGCCGTTCTTCGCGGGCGGAACGCCGCAGATGGCCCGCGGGTCCGAGGACCAGCGGTCCGCCCCCCAGTTCGTCAGGGAGAAGGGCGGGTTGGCGATCACGGTGTCGAACCGGCGGACGGTACCCTCGGCGGTCTTGAACGCCGGAGCGCGGAGGGTGTCCCCGCGCTTGATGTCGAAGTCCTCGATCTCGTGCAGGAAGAGGTTCATCCGGGCGATCGAGGCCGTCGTCAGGTTGATCTCCTGGCCGTACGCCCGGAGCGTGCGGTAGTCCTTGCCGGACTCGCGCAGCTGGTTGATCGTCGCGACGAGCATCCCGCCGGAGCCGCAGGACGGGTCGTAGACGGACTCGCCCGGCCGGGGCCGGAGGATCCCGACGAGCAGGTTCACGACCTCGCGCGGGGTGAAGAACTCGCCGGCCTTCTTGCCAGACTCGTCGGCGAAGTTCTTCAGCAGGTACTCGTAGCCCGCGCCGAGCAGGTCGTGCGAGACCGTCGACGGGTCGAGCGTGATCTTGTCGAACGCCCGGACGAGCCCCAGCAGGGCCGACTGCGGGATGCGCTCCTGGTTGCCCCACGAGGCGTCGCCGAAGACGCCGGCGAGCGAGCGGGGGTTGGCCATCTCGATGCGCTGGAAGGTCTTCGCGATCTCCGCACCGAGGTTGGTGACCCTTCCGGTGACCTCGCTCCACAGCGTGCCCTCGGGCAGCTCGAACCGGTGGAAGTCGGCCTCGATCTCGTCGTCCAGGTCGTCGCCGTACTCGTCGAGCGCCGTGTCGTGCTCGTGGACCCAGGTGTCGCTGATCCACTTCCAGAACAGCATCGGGAAGACGTAGGTCTTGAAGTCGGCGGGGTCGACGGGACCGCGGAGCGCGTTCGCGGCGTCCCAGAGTCGGGATTCGAGCTCGTGCTGGGCGATCGTCACAGAGGTGAGGTCCTTCGTCGAAGACTGTCCCTGCGATTATGGAGGAGGGCGCCGACATCCCGGGGGCGGGGACGACGGGCAGCGGCGCCCCGCGGACCACCCGCACCCCGAGCGTGACCGAGGACACGCGGGAGCCGGACGCGTCGGCACGGCTACGACCCGGCTGCCCGGTGGCGGGCGGCGGCGTCGGCCGGGGCCGGCGGGCGGCCGTCGACCGGGTGGGCCGGCTCCGGACGGGCCGGCTCCGGGCGTCGCCGCAGCAGGGCCGCGACCAGCGCGGCGCCCGCCAGGGCGGTGAGGCCGCCGGCCAGCAGGGTGTGGTCGAGGGCGGTGGCGAAGGCGGTCCGGAGCCGGTCCCCGGGCAGGCCGGGCACGGCGCGGCCGGCGCCCAGCGTGCGGGCGGCGGAGTCCGGGTCCGGGACGGTGTCCGGGTGCCCGGCGAGGGCGTCGCGCAGGCCCCGGTGCAGGACGAGGCCGAGCAGGGCGATGCCGAGCGCCTGGCCGAGCTGGCGGAAGGTGTTGAGGGCGCCGCCGGCCGTGCCGCCGAGCTCCGGCGGAACGGCCGCCATCGCGGCGGAGGCCAGGACCGGGCTGACCACGCCGACGCCGAGGCCGGTCAGCGCCAGCCCGGGCAGCAGCGCGGCCCAGCCCGACGGCCCGGCCGGCACGGTCTGGAGCAGGCCGCCCAGGCCGATCACGGCCAGGCCGCCGGCCAGGGGCACCGCCGTCGGCAGCGCGGCGAGCCGGCGGCCCGTCAGCGCGGAGACCAGGAGGGCGGCGGCGCTCATCGGCAGCAGGGTGAGCCCGGCGGCCATCGGGCCGAGGCCCAGCACCGACTGCAGCCACAGCGAGATGTACGGCAGGGAGGAGAACGCGGCGGCGGAGTAGACGGCGCCGCACAGCATCACCCCGGTGAAGGCGGGGCGGCGGAACAGCGCGAGGTCCAGCAGCGGGTGCGGGGCCCGCCGTTCGGCCAGCAGGAACGCCGCGAGCGCCAGCACGGCGGTCGCGCCCGCGCCCAGGACGGCGGGCGAGCCCCAGCCGTCCGTGCCGCCGCGGATCAGCGCCAGGACGGCCGCGCCGGCCGCGAGGGTGAAGGCAGCGGCGCCGGGCAGGTCGAGCCGGCGGTCCCCGGAGCCGCGGGACTCCGGCAGCGTGCGCCGGGCCAGGACCAGGCCGGCGAGGGCGACCGGCAGGTTCACCAGGAACACCCACCGCCAGCCCAGGTACTCGGTGAGCAGGCCGCCGGCCACCGGCCCCACGGCCGCTCCCGCGCCGCTGACGGCGCCCCAGACGCCGAAGGCCACCGCCCGGTCGCGGCCCCGGTAGGCGAGGTTGAGCAGCGCCATGGCGGTGGCGAACATCGCCGCGCCGCCGCCCGCCTGGACGATCCGCGCCACCACCAGGGTGGCGCCGTCCGGGGCGAGCCCGCAGGCCAGCGAGGCGAGCGCGAACACCGCCAGGCCCGCCGTGTACACCCGGCGGCGGCCCACCCGGTCGGCCAGCGCGCCGAGCCCGAGCAACAGGGCGGCCAGCGCCAGCGCGTAGCCGTCGAGCACCCACTGCAGGCCGTCGAAGCCCATGTCCAGCCCGGCGCCGATGTCCGGCAGCGCCACGATCACGATGCTGACGTCGGTCAGCAGCATGAACACCCCGAGGCCGACCGCGACCAGCGGTCCCCACTTGCGCATCCCCGTGTCCCTTCCTCCGTGCCGCCCGGTCCGGCCGACGCCCCGTCACCTTCCGTGCGGGGGCGGCCGTTGCGCCGCCCGGCGGGAGGATTCCGGCGGATCCCGACACCGGCTACCCTCCGGACGGTGGAAACCCTGACGCTGGACGAGCTGGACCGGGCACTGCTGCACGCCCTGCAGGTGGACGGCCGGGCACCGTTCCGGCGGATCGCCGAGGTGCTCGGGGTGTCCGACCAGACGGTGGCCCGCCGCTACCGGCGGCTGCGCGGCGCCGGGGTGGTGCGGGTGGTGGGGCGCACCAGCGCCCGGCTGCTCGGCCAGGTCGACTGGCTGACCAGGATCCGCTGCGTGCCGGACGCCGCGGCGTCGATCGCCGAGGCGCTGGCCCGGCGGCCGGACACCTCCTGGGTGAGCCTGCTGTCCGGCGGCGAGATCGTCTGCAACGCCCGCGCTCCGGTCCGGCCGGAGCGGGAGGAACTGCTGCTCGGCAAGCTGCCGCGGACCCCGCGGGTGCTGTCGGTCGCGGCGCACTACCTGCTGCGCACCTACGTCGGCGGGCGGGTGGCGTGGAGCGGGCGGACCTCGGCGCTGAGCGCGGAGCAGGCCGGGCGGCTGCTCCGTGCGGCGCCGGCGGCCGGGTCCGCTCCGGCGGGCGCGCCGGGTGTGCCGGTCGTGCCGGGGTCGCCGGGAGGGAAGGCCGCGCCGGGCGTGCCCCGTCCGGCCGCGCCGGGCGCGTCCGGACCGGTGGCGCCGGACGGGCTGGACCGCGCGCTGCTGGCCGCGCTCGCGGTGGACGGGCGGACGCCGCTCGCCGCGCTGGCGGCCCGGACCGGGAGCCCGGAGGCGACGGTGCGCCGGCGGCTGGCCGGGATGACCGGGTCCGGGCTGCTCTTCTTCGACGTGGACGTGGATCCCCGCCCGCTCGGCTACGGGATCGAGGCGTTCTGCTGGCTGACGGTGGCGCCGGGGCGGCTGGCGGCGGTGGGGCGGGCGATGGCGGACCATCCGGAGGTGGCCTTCGTGGCGGCGACCACCGGGCCGGCCAACCTGGTGGCCGGGCTGGTCTGCCGGGACACCGAGGCGTTCTACGACTACCTGACGGAGCGGCTGGGCGCGCTGGAGGGCGTCGGCACGCTGGAGACGGCGCCGGTGATCAGGAGCGTGAAACGCGCGGGGTTGATAATGCCGTAAATAAAATCATCGGCAAAAGCTTCTGTCGGTCGAATGGCGATGATTTCCGGCAAGGCGCGGGATCGGGGTTCTCTGTAGATCATCGGACAAATCGAGAATTCCATGATTCTCCTCGAAAATGCCTGGCGATGCCTTCGGGGCGCCCTTAGTATCTGAACGAACACTTTCGGTGATCGTTCGACGAAGGGCCGCGAAAGGGGGCTGTCATGCGTGAGCAGCTTCGGACCGTGCTGCGCCGGGTCGCCTATCCGTTCCTGCTGGTCGGCCTCGTCGTGGTATCGGTGGCGACCCTGCGTCTGCGCTGGGACCTCGGCCGGGCGAACCAGCTCTTCCTGCTCGGGACGATCGCCTACATGGCATTGCTCGAACGGATGATTCCGTACGAACCGGAATGGCTTCCGAATGTGCGCGAGTGGGGCTGGTACGGGATCTACTTCGTGCTGACGATGATCGGCGGGGCGCTGTCCCAGATCCCGGTGTCCGCTCTCGTCGGCTGGGCGGCGCCGTCCACGGGGGTGCTGCCGCTCTGGGGGGAGATCCCGGCCGCGCTGCTGCTCGGCTCGCTGGCCAACTACCTGGTCCACCGCTGGTGCCACACCAACCCGAGGCTCTGGCGGCTGCACGGGGTCCACCACGTGCCCGACAAGGTGAACGTCGGCAACAACGGGGTCAACCACCTGCTGGACGTCCTGCTCACCCAGGGCTGTGTCCAGTTCTCGCTGGCGCTGGCCGGCTTCTCGGAGCCGGCGGTGTTCGTGGTGGGCCTGTTCGTCGTCGCCCAGGGCTACTTCGTGCATGCCAACATCGACGTCCGGCTCGGCCCGCTCAACCACGTGCTCGCCGGTCCCGAGCAGCACCGGCTGCACCACAGCACCGACCTGGCGGAGGCCGGACACTACGGTTCCGACCTCTCGGTGTGGGACCACGCCTTCGGCAGCTTCACCTGGAAACCGGGGCGCCGCCCGGTCGCGGTGGGGCTGGCCGATCCGGGCGCCTTCCCGGCCACCGGCCGGGTGATCGCCAGCCATCTCCAGGCCTGGCGCCGCCCGGCCCGGGCCGAGGGCTCCCCGACCGGCTCGACCTGACCCCGCCGAAGCCGTTCAGCCCGAAGCCGACCAGCCCGAAGCCGTTCACCCCGTCGCCGTTCAGCTCCCAGCCGTTCAGCTCCCAGCCGTCCATCCGGTACCCGACCCGACCGGAGCCGATCCGCCCGCACCCGTCCTCCGACCGACCCCCACCGACCGGCCCGTCCCCTCGGCCGTCCCGGTGTCCGGCCTGCCCGGACCCGGCGCCCCGACCCGTGTCCCCCCGCGCACGCGGTGCTCCCGCACTCCACCCGCGCGCGCGAACGCAGCGACCCAAGGACTCGACTCGCATGACGGATTCCCGCTTCGTCACCTCACCGGAAACCTCCGAACGCCCCGCACCCGCCGGTCCGTCCGCCGCCGGGCGGGAGAAGATCGCGATCATCGGGATCGGTCTCCGCCTGCCCGGCGGGGCCTGCGACCACCGGTCGTTCTGGCAGAACCTGGTCGAGGGCAAGGACTGCATCACCCCCACCCCGCGCAGCCGCTACGACGTCGCCACCCTCGGCAGCCGCGACAAGGCCAAGCCCGGCCGGCTGGTCGGCGGCCGCGGCGGCTACATCGACGGCTTCGACGAGTTCGACCCGGCGTTCTTCGGCATCAGCGGCCGCGAGGCCGACCACATGGACCCGCAGCAGCGGAAGCTGCTGGAGGTGGCCTGGGAGGCACTGGAGGACGGCGGGCAGAAGCCCGCCGAGCTGGCCGGCCGCGAGGTCGGCGTCTACGTCGGAGCGTTCACCCTGGACTACAAGATCGTCCAGTTCTCCGACCTGTCCTTCGAGACGCTCGCCGCGCACACCGCGACCGGCACCATGATGACGATGGTGTCGAACCGCATCTCGCACTGCTTCGACTTCCGCGGCCCCAGCGTCTCCATCGACACCGCCTGCTCCTCCTCGCTGGTCGCCGTCCACCTCGCCGCGCAGAGCCTGCAGCGCGGCGAGACCGACCTGGCCCTGGCCGGCGGCACCCTGCTGCACATCGCCCCGCAGTACACCATCGCCGAGACCAAGGGCGGCTTCCTCTCTCCCGAGGGCCGCTCGCGCACCTTCGACGCCGCCGCCGACGGCTACGTCCGGGCCGAGGGCGTCGCCGTGGTCGCGCTCAAACGGCTCTCCGACGCCCTGCGCGACGGCGACCCGGTGCACGCCGTCGTCATCGGCAGCGGCGTCAACCAGGACGGCCGCACCAACGGCATCACCGTGCCCAACCCGGACGCCCAGGTCGCGCTGATCGAGCGGGTCTGCGCCGAGGCCGGGATCACCCCGGGCGCCCTGCAGTACGTGGAGGCGCACGGCACCTCCACCCCGGTCGGCGACCCGATCGAGGCGAACGCGCTGGCCCGGGCGCTCGCCGTCGGCCGCCGCCCCGGCGACACCTGCTACGTCGGCTCGGTGAAGACCAACATCGGGCACACCGAGTCCGCCTCCGGCCTGGCCGGGCTGATCAAGTCCGCGCTCGCCCTCGAACACCGCACCATCCCGCCGCACATCAACCTGGAGACGCTCAACCCGGCGATCGACCCGGCCACCCTGCCCTACGAGATCCCCACCGAGCCGACCCCCTGGCCGGCCCACGAGGGACCGGCCCGCGCCGGGGTCAACTCCTTCGGCTTCGGCGGCACCAATGCGCACGTCCTGCTGGAGGCCGCGCCGGAGCCCGCGCCCGCCGACGACCCGGCGCCCGACGCGGACCCCGCGCACCCCGCCGACGTCCCCGCCGACGTCCCCGCCTGGACGGTGCTGCCGCTCAGCGCCCGGGAGGCCGCGGCCCTGCCCGAACTGGCCGCCGGCGTTCGGGAGGAACTGGCCGGCGTCCGCGGCGGCAGCCCGGCCCGCCCGGCCGACCTCGGCCACACCCTGGCCCACCGCCGCCAGCACCACGACGCCCGGCTGTCGGTCGTCTACGACGCCCGCGAGCACGCCGCCCGCGCCTCCCTCGACGAGGCGCTCGGCGCCCACCTGCGCGGCGAGCCGCACCCCCGGGTCCTCACCGACCACCGCCGCGAGGCCCGGCACCGCCGGCTGGCCTGGGTCTTCACCGGCATGGGCCCGCAGTGGTGGGCGATGGGCCGTCAGCTGTTCGCCACCGAGCCCGTCTACCGGGAGGCCGTCGAACAGGTCTCCGAACACCTCGCCGAACTCACCGGCTGGTCGCTGACCGACGAACTCGCCGCCGACGAGGCGACGTCCCGGATGGCCGAGACCTGGCTCGCCCAGCCTGCCAACTTCGCCGTCCAGACCGGCCTCGCCGCGCTCTGGCGCAGCCGGGGCGTGCGGCCGGACGCGGTCGTCGGCCACTCCACCGGCGAGGTCGCCGCCTTCCACGAGGCCGGTGTCTACGACCTCGCCGACGCGGTCAAGGTGGTGGTCCACCGCAGCCGCCTGCAGCAGAGGCTCGCCGGCACCGGCGGCATGCTCGCGGTCGCGCTCACCGAGGCCGAGGCGCTGCGCCGGATCCGCCCGTACGGGGACGCCGTCTCGGTCGCCGCCGTCAACAGCCCCGGCTCGCTCACCCTCGCGGGAGACGAGCCGGCCCTGGCCGAGCTCGCCGCCGCGCTCACCGCCGAGCAGGTCTTCGCCCGTCCGCTGACCGTCGAAGTCCCGTACCACAGCGCCCGGATGGAGCTGATCAAGGACGAGCTGCTGGAGTCGCTGGCCGACCTCAAGGCCCGTCCGGCGCAGGTCCCGCTCTACCTCACCGGCCGCGAGGGCACCGCGCACGGCACCGAACTGGACGCCGGGTACTGGTGGCACAACGTTCGTGACAGCGTGCGCTTTCGGCAGGCCGTGGAGCGGCTGACCGACGACGGCTACGGCCTGTTCCTGGAGATCGGCCCGCACCCGGTGCTCGGCCGCTCGATCCAGGAGACCGTGGAGGCCCACCCGGGCACGGCGGACCGGCCCGAGGTGCGCACCCTGCCCTCGATCCGCCGCCAGGAGGACGAGCGGGCCGTCCTGACCGCCTCGCTGGCCGCGCTGCACAACCTCGGGGTCGCGGTCGACTGGTCGGTGCTGCAGCCCGCCGGGCGGATCGTCCCGCTGCCGCGCTACCCGTTCCGGCGCGACCGGCACTGGGTGGAGCCCCGGCCGGTCGAGCAGGTCCGGCGCGGAGAGCTCGACCACCCGCTGCTCGGCCGTCGGCTGCCCGGGGCGGAACCGGCCTGGGAGGCCCGGCTGGACGCCGAGGCGCTGCCCTACCTGGAGGACCACCGGATCCAGGGCGACGTCCTGTTCCCGGCCGCCGGGTACCTGGAGATGGCCGTCCAGGCGGTCCGCGCGCTGACCGGCGGGACGGACGCCGCCCTGGCCGACATCGAGCTGCGCAAGGCGCTGTTCCTGCCGGACGAGGAGAGCCGCGCCGTCCGGCTGACCCTCTCCGCGGAGCAGGGCACGTTCACCGTCGCCACCGGCGAGGGCGCCGAGCGCACCGTGCACACGGTCGGCAGCGTCCGCCCCGCCCAGCGCCGCCGGCCCGGCCGGCCGTTGGACACCGGGGCGGTGCGCGGGCGGGCGGTGCGCCGGCTCGCCGGGCCCGACTGCTACGCGGAACTCGCCGCGCTGGGCTACCACTACGGCCCCGCCTTCCAGGGCATCGAGGAGGTCTGGATCGGGCCCGGCGAGGCCCTGGCCAGGATCCGCCCGACGGCGCCGGTCGCCGGGCAGGGGGAGCACCACCAGGTGCACCCGGTGGTGATGGACGCGTTCTTCCAGACCCTGCTGACGCCCCAGCTGCTGGACGGCCGCCCCGGGGGCACCGGCATCCGGCTGCCGGTGGCGATCGCGGAGGTCCGGCTGGACCAGGTCGGCGAGCGTCCGCTCTGGGTGCACGCCACCGTCACCCGGGACGCCGGCGGCGAGCTGGTCGGCGACCTCGCGGTGCACGACGAGCACGGCGCACCGCTCGGCGGGATCACCGGCTTCCGGGCCGCCGACGTCGAGCAGGCCGCCACCGCCGTCGGCCTCTCCACCATCGACGGCTGGCTCGCCGAACCGTCCTGGACGGAGCTGCCGGCCGCCGCCGAAGCCCCCGACCTGCTGGCCGAACACCCCGACCACTGGCTGCTGTTCGCCGACCGGGGCGGGGTCGCCGACGCCCTCGCCGGGCGGATCGCCGCGCGCGGCGGCAGCTGTCTGCTGGTCCGCGCCGGTACCGGCTACCGGCCCGCCGGGGGCGGCCACCCGGCCACCGTCGACCCCGGCTCCGCCGAGGACCTCGCCCGGCTGCTCGCCGACCACCGGGCCACCGGCGCCCCCGACCCCGCCGCCGTGGTCCACCTGTGGAATCTCGACCGTCCCGGGCTGGCCGGGGCCGATCCCGCCGTCGTCGCCGGTCACACCGCCGCGGGTGCCTACAGCCTGGTCGCCCTGGCCGCGCTGCTGGCAGCCGAACTCCCCGACTGCCGCCTCCATGTGGTCACCCGCTCCGCCCAGTCCACCGCCCCCGGCGAGCTCGTCGAACCCCTCGCCGCCCCCGCCTGGGGCATCACCCGCGTCCTGCGTCACCAGGAACTCCCCTCCCACCAGGGCAAACTGATCGACCTCGGCCCGTCCGAGGAGGCCGGAACCGGAGCCGGAGTTGTAGCCGGAGCCGGAGCCGGAGCCGCGGAGGCCGGAGCCGGGCCCGAGGCCGAGGCCGGGGCGCTGCTGCGGGAGTTCGCCCTCGCGGACGAGGACGAGATCGCCCTGCGCGACGGGCGGCGGCTGACCAGCCGGCTGCGGACGGCCGAGGGCCTGAGCCGGCCGCTCGCGCCCCGGCTGCGGGCGGACGCGGCGTACCTGGTGACCGGGGCCTTCGGGGCGCTCGGCCGGCTGCTCTGCCGCACGCTGGTGAAGCGCGGGGCCCGCCGGCTGATCCTGGTCGGCCGCAGCCCGCTGCCGCCGCGCGAGCAGTGGCGCGACCTCGACCCGGCGAGCCCGGCCGGGCAGCGGGCGGCGTTCCTGCGCGAGCTGGAGGCGCTCGGCGCCGAGCCGGTCCCGGCGGTCCTGGACGTCACCGACGAGGCCGCGCTGGCCGCCTGGCTGGCCGAGTACCGGCGGCTGGACCGGCCGCCGGTGCGGGGCGTCTTCCACCTCGCCGGGCAGGTCAGGGACACCCTGGTCGGCGAGCTGGACCGGTCGACCTTCGAGACCGTGTACGGCCCCAAGGTGCTCGGCGCCCTCGCCCTGCACCGGCAGCTGGCCGGCGAACCGCTCGACCACTTCGTGCTGTTCGCCTCGATCGCCTCGCTGCTGACCACCGCGGGACAGACCAACTACGCCGCCGGCAACGCCTTCCTGGACGCCCTGGCCCACCACCGCCGGGCCCTCGGCCTGCCGGCGCTCAGCCTCGACTGGGGCCCCTGGGCCACCGGCATGATCGAGGAGCTCGGCCTCATCGACCACTACCGGCACAGCCGGGGCATGAGCTCGCTCGCCCCGGAGACCGGAATGGCCGTGCTGGAGCGGGTGCTCGGCCAGGACCGCGCCCAGCTGCTGGTCGCCACCGTCGTCGACTGGCCGGTGTTCCTCTCCTGGTACCCGGCGCCGCCGCCGCTGGTCGCCGAACTCGCCGCGGCCGCCCGGGAAGCCGCCCCGGCGGCCGGGCAGACCGGCCTGCTGGACGCCCTGCGGGCGGCCGGGGAGGAGGAGCGGCGGGCGCTGCTCACCGAGCGGTTCACCGCGCTGGCCGCCACCGTGCTGCGGGTGCCCGCCGAGCAGGTCGACCCCGCCGCCGGCCTCGGCGGCCTCGGCCTGGACTCGCTGCTCGCGATGGAGCTGCGGGCCCGGCTGAGCAGCGAACTGGGCACCACGCTCCCGGTGGTGGCGCTGCTCGGCAACACCCCGGTGGCCGAACTGGTCGCCCGGCTGCACGAGTCGCTGGCCGAGCTGCTGGACGAGGACCCGCAGGGCCCGGGCGCGGCCGAGGTCGAGCGGTACGAGGACGAGTCGGCCCACCCGCTGACCCAGAACCAGAAGGCGCTCTGGTTCCTCAAGCAGCTCAACCCGGACGGCTTCGCCTACAACATCGGCGGCGCCGTCGAGGTCCGGGTGGAGCTGGAGCCCGAGCTGATGGCCCTGGCCTTCCGGGCCATGGTCGAGCGCCACCCGAGCCTGCGGGCCAACTTCGTGCTGGACGGCGGCCGGGCCGTGCAGCGGATCTCCGCCGCGGTGGAGCCGGACTTCGGGGTCTTCGACGTCGAGGGCCTGGCCTGGGACGACATCCACGCGATGATCGTCCGCGAGTACCGCAAGCCGTACGACCTGGAGCGGGACCCGCTGGTGCGGTTCCGGCTGTTCCGGCGCGGACCGGCCCGCTGGGTGATCATGAAGGCCGTCCACCACATCATCTCGGACGCGATCTCCACCTTCACCTTCATCGAGGAACTGCTCGCCGTCTACGAGGGACTGCGCCGCGGCCGGGTGCCCGAGCTGCCCCCGGTGGCCGCCCGCTACCTGGACTTCCTCAACCGGCAGAACGCCTTCCTGGCCGGCCGCGAGGCACCGAGGATGCTGGAGTACTGGCGCTCGCACCTGCCCGCCGAGGTGCCGATCCTCAGCCTGCCCACCGACAAGCCGCGCCCTGCGGTGCAGACCCACAACGGCGCCTCCGAGTTCTTCGTGCTCGACGAGGAACTCAGCGCCCGGGTGCACGCGCTGGCCCGCGAGCACAACGTCACCGTGTTCATGGTGCTGCTCAGCGCCTACTACCTGCTGCTGCACGCCTACGCGGGCCAGGACGACGTCATCGTCGGCAGCCCGGTGACCGGCCGCACCGACGAGGAGTTCGCCGGCGTCTACGGCTACTTCGTCAACCCGCTGCCGCTGCACGTCTCACTGGCCGGCGCCCCGACCGTCGCCGAACTGCTGGACCGGGTGCGGACCACCGTGCTCGGCGGGCTCGACCACCAGGAGTACCCCTTCGTCCTGCTGGTGGAGAAGCTCGGGCTGCAGCACGACCCGAGCCGCTCGGCGGTCTTCCAGGCGATGTTCATCCTGCTCCACCACAAGGTGGCCACCGAGAAGTACGGCTACCACCTGGAGTACATCGAACTCCCTGAGGAAGAGGGCCAGTTCGACATCACCCTGTCCGCCTACGAGGACGAGGCCGAGCGCCGCTTCCACTGCGTCTTCAAGTACAACACCGACCTCTTCCTGCCCGCGACGATGGCCCGGATGGCCGGCCACTACGTCAACCTGGTCGACGCCCTGACCACGGCCGGGCCGGAGCGGGCCGCCACCGGTCTGGAACTGCTCGGCCGCGAGGAGCGCGCGGTGGTGCTCCGGGAGTGGAGCGGCGCCGGCCGGCGGGTGGCGTTCCCGGAGCCGGTGCACGAGCTGGTGCTGCGTGCGGCGGCGGCCGACCCGGAGGCGCCCGCGGTGGCGGCGCCCGCCGAGTCCGGCCCGACCGTCCGGCTGTCCTACGGCGAGCTGGCCGAGCGCTCCCGGCGGGCCGCCGCCCGGCTGCGCGAGCTGGGCGCCGGGCCGGGCACCGTGGTGGCGCTCTGCCTGCCGAAGTCGCCGGAGCTGGTCACCGCCCTGCTCGCGGTGCTCCGCACCGGCGCCGCCTACCTGCCGCTGGACCCGGACCACCCGGTGGACCGGCTGGCGTACATGGTCCGGCACGCCGGTGCCGCCCTGCTGGTCGGCGACGACCCCGAGCGGCTCGGCGGACTGCCCGCCCGGCTGGTCGGCACCGCGGAACTCGACGCACCCGCGGCCGGGTTCACCGACGCGGTGGTGAGCCTCGACGACCCGGCGTACGTCATCCACACCTCCGGTTCCACCGGCCGCCCCAAGGCGGTGCGGGTCTCCCACGGCAACCTCGCCTCGGCCTACCGGGCCTGGCAGGCCGAGTACCGGCTGGACACCGACGCCCGGGTCCACCTCCAGATGGCCGGTCCGTCCTTCGACGTCTTCACCGGCGACGTGGTCCGCGCCCTCTGCTCGGGCGGCTCCCTGGTGCTGGTCGGCCGGGAGCTGCTGTTCAACACCGCCCGGCTGTACGAGGTGATGCGCACCGAGCGGGTGGACGCCGCCGAGTTCGTCCCGGCGGTGGTCCGCACCGTCCTGGACCACTGCGAACGCACCGGGCGGGACCTGGCGTTCATGCGGCTGCTGGTGGTCGGCTCGGACGTCTGGAAGGTCGAGGAGTACCAGCGGCTGGGCGCCCTGTGCGGTCCCCGCACGCGGCTGGTCAACTCCTACGGCCTGACCGAGACCACCATCGACAGCGCGTACTTCGAGGGCCCGGCGGACGGCCTGGAGCCCAGCCGGATGGTGCCGATCGGGCGGCCGTTCCCCAACAGCGCCTTCTACCTGCTCGACGCGCAGGGCCGCCCCGTGCCGCCCGGGGTCACCGGGGAGCTGTGGATCGGCGGCTCCGGCGTCGCGCTCGGCTACCTCGGCGACGAGGAGCAGACCGCCGGCCGCTTCGCCACCCTGCCGCTCGGCGGCGCCGACGGCACCCGGCCGGTCCGGCTCTACCGCACCGGGGACCTCGCCCGCTGGGACGCCGACGGCGGGGTGCACCTGCTCGGCCGGGCCGACTCGCAGATCAAGGTCCGCGGCCACCGGATCGAGCTCGGCGAGATCGAGAGCCGGCTCGCCGACCGGCCCGAGCTGGAGCGGGCCGTGGTCACCGTCCGGCCGGACCACGCCGGCGAGCCCGTGCTCTGCGCCTACTGCGTACCGGCCCCCGGTCGGACCTTCGACCACCGCGCGCTGCGCCGCCGACTGGCCGGCCACCTGCCGACCTTCATGATCCCGACGCACTTCGTGGAGCTGCCCGCGCTGCCGCTCACCGCCAACGGCAAGGTGGACACCGCCGCGCTGCCCGAGCCCCGCACGGACGCCGCGGAGGCCTCGGAACCGCCGGTCACCCTCTACGAGGTCCGGATGGCCGAGCACTGGCGCACGCTGCTCGGCATCGAGGAGCCCGGACTGCAGCACGACTTCTTCGAGTCGGGCGGCTCCTCGATCAAGCTGATCGAGCTGATCCACGGGCTGCAGTCCGAGTTCAACATCAGCATCCCGGTCAGCCGGCTCTTCAAGGTCACCACCCTGCACGGGATGGCGAAGACGGTCGAGCACATCATCACCGGCCGGATCGAGGGCGGCCAGCCGTACCTCTGGTTCAACCAGGAGCAGCAGCAGACGCTGTTCTGCTTCCCGCCGGCCGGCGGCCACGGCCTGGTCTACCGGCAGTTCGCGGCGCACCTCCCCGAGTACCGGATGGTCGCCTTCAACTACGTGACCGGGGACGACAAGGTCGCCCAGTACGCCGATCTCGTCGAGGCGCTCCAGCCGGAGGGCCCGTGCGCGCTGCTCGGCTACTCGCTCGGCGGCAACCTCGCCTTCGAGGTGGCCAAGGAGCTGGAGCGGCGCGGCCGGGCGGTGCCCAATGTGGTGATCATGGACTCGCACCGCATCCCGGAGTCCTTCGACCTCGCCGACGAGCACCTCCAGGCCTTCGAGCGGGAGCTGGCCGAGCACCTCCAGCGGCACACCGGTTCGGCCGCGGTCGCCCAGGAGACCCGCGAACAGGCCCGGGACTACCTGCGGTTCTGCAGCCGCACGCCCAACCTCGGGGTGGTCACCGCCGCGCTCAGCGTCATCTCCGACGACGAGAAGGTGGCGCTCTACGAGGCCGGGCAGCACGGCGCCTGGCACGGCAGCTCGGCCACCGGGACGGCCGTCTTCAAGGGCTTCGGCCCGCACGCCGAGATGCTCGACCGCGAGTTCATCGCCCACAACGCCGGGCTCGCCCGGTCGATCCTCACCGGAGCCGCCCCCCATGCGTCCTGAGACGGTCCGGGGCCGCGCCCCGCACCTGCCCGCCCCCGCACGAGAGACGGATCCGCCCATGCTGCGCCAGCACCCGCCGCTGACCTACCCCTTCGAGCCGAACGGTCTCGAACTCGACCCCCGCTACGCCGAGCTGCGCGAGCAGCCGCTGGTCAGGATCCGGATGCCGTACGGCGACGGCGCCTGGCTGGTCACCCGGTACGAGGACGTCCGGGAGGTGCTCGGCGACCCCCGGTTCAGCCTCGCCGCCGCGATGGGCGAGGACCAGCCGCGGATGCGCCCGGTGGCCCGCACCGGCGCCGGCCTGTTCTCCACCGAGCCGCCCGAGCACACCCGGCTGCGCTCGCTGGTGGCCAAGGAGTTCAGCGCCCGCCGGGTGGAGCGGCTGCGGGTGCGGGCCCGGGAGCTGGCCGACGAACTGCTCGACGGCATCCTCGCCAAGGGCCGGCCCGCCGAGCTGGTCGAGGACTTCGCGATCCCGATGCCGACCACCATCATCTGCGAGGTGCTCGGGATCCCGGCCGAGGACCACCGGATGCTCTGGCGCTGGGCGGAGACGGTGCTGTCCGCCGTCACCCCCGGCGAGGTGCTGGCCGTCGACGGGCAGGCGTTCATCGACTACATGGCCGGGGTGCTGGAGCTGCGCGGCCGCGAGCCCGGCGAGGACCTGCTCACCACGCTGGTGGCGGCCTGCCGGGAGCAGAAGCTGATCAGCGAGGAGGAACTGCTCTCCATCGCCTGCGACCTGCTGATCGCCGGGTTCGTCTCCACCACCAACCAGATCGGCAACTTCCTCCACCAACTGCTGGTGAACCCGGAGGAACCGGCCCGGCTGCGGGAGCACCCCGAGCTGATCCCGAAGGCCGTCGAGGAGCTGATGCGCTACGTGCCGCTGCTCACCGGCTTCAGCCTGCCCCGGTACGCCACCGCGGACGTCGAGCTGGGCGGGGTGGTGATCCGGGCCGGCGAGGCGGTGATGATCGCCACCGCCGCCGCCAACCGTGACCCGGAGGTCTTCGAGGAGCCGGAGCGGCTGGTGCTGGACCGGCAGGCCAACCCGCACATCGGCTTCGGCCACGGCGTGCACTACTGCATTGGTGCGCACCTCGCCCGGCTGGAGCTCCAGGTGGCGATCGAGCAGGTGCTGACCCGGCTGCCCGGGCTGCGGCTGGCCGTCCCCGAGCGCGAACTGCGCTGGAAGGAGGACGCGATGGTGAACGGGCTGCAGGCGCTCCCGGTCACCTGGTGAGCGGTCGCCGACCCCACCCACACGGCTAGGCAAGGACGACGAGGAAGGCCAGGAATGGCACGGCAGACGGACACCGCCCAGCGGCGGGAGTCGATGATCATCGTCGGTGGCGGGCTCGGCGGCCTGTCCACCGGGTGCTACGCCCGGATGAACGGCTACCGCACCAGGATCTTCGAGATGCACGAGATCCCCGGCGGCTCCTGCACCGGCTGGGACCGCAGCGACTTCACCTTCGACTGGTGCATCAGCTGGCTGCTCGGCAACGGCCCGGGCAACGAGATGTACCAGATCTGGCTCGAACTGGGCGCGCTCCAGGGCAAGGAGATGCGGCACTTCGACGTGTTCAACATCGTCCGGGCCCGGGACGGCCGGGCGGTCTACTTCTACTCCGACCCGGACCGGCTGGAGGCCCACCTGCTCGGCCTCTCCCCGGTCGACGCGGCGCCGATCCGGGAGTTCTGCGCGGGGATCAGGACCTTCCGCAAGGCGCTCGCGGCCTATCCGTTCCTCAAGCCGGTCGGGCTGATGGGGCGGCTGGAGCGCTGGCGGATGCTGGCCTCCTTCACGCCGTACTTCAACACCATCCGCAAGTCCATCGCGGTGCTGATGACGGACTTCTCGCAGCGGTTCCAGGACCCGCTGCTGCGCGAGGCGTTCAACTTCATCCTCTACGAGAAGCACCCGGCCTTCCCGGTGCTGCCGTTCTACTTCCAGCTCGCCTCGCACGCCAACCGGGCCGCGGGGGTGCCGGAGGGCGGTTCGCTCGCGCTGGCCCGGTCGATCGAGGAGCGCTACCGCGGGCTCGGCGGGGAGATCACCTACAACGCCAGGGTCGAGGAGATCCTGGTCGAGCACGACCGCGCGGTGGGCGTGCGGCTCAGCGACGGCCGCGAGTACCGCGCCGACATCGTGGTGTCCGCCGCCGACGGCCACACCACGGTGATGAAGCTGCTCAAGGGGCAGTACCTCAACGACACCTACCGCCGGCTCTACACCTCGCTGATCGACGAGCCGGGACAGCTGTCGCCGGGGTACGTGGCGCTCTTCCTGGGCCTGCGCAAGCCCTTCCCGACCGGCGACCCGTGCACCACCTACCTGCTGGGCGAGCGGGAGACGGCCCAGCTGACCGGGATCCGCTGCCCCTCGATGAACGTCCAGTTCCGCACCCGGCACTACCCCGAGCTGGCACCGTCCGGCTCGACCGTGGTGTTCGCGACGTACTTCTCCGACATCGCCCCCTGGCGGGCGCTGTCGGAAGGCCCGGAGCGGTCCTCGCGGGTGCGGCGCGGCGAGGAACTGCACACCCTGCCGGTCAAGCACGGCCGGGAGTACCTGGCGGCCAAACGGCGGGTCCGCAACGGCATCGTCGGCTTCCTGGACGAGCGCTTCCCGGGCTTCAAGGACGCGGTGGCCGTCGCCGACGTGTCCACCCCGCTCACCCAGGTCCGCTACACCGGCGTCTACGACGGCACCTTCCCCGGCTGGAACCCCTTCGTGGAGGGCGCCGAGACGGTGGAGGAGGAGATCAAGAAGAGCGGCCCGGTGCTGCCGGGGCTGTCGAACTTCTACCTCTCCGGGGTCTGGGCGACCATTGGCGGGCTGATCCGGGCGGCGGCCGCCGGGCGGCACGTCATGCAGTTCATCTGCCGGGACGACGGACTGGAGTTCACCGCCGAGATCGACCCGGGCGCGCCGCTGCCGACGCATCTGGTGATTCCGGTGGGCCGGCCCGCGGGGCCGGCCCGGCAGGCGGCGCCGGCGGGGGCCGACGGGGCGGGACGGACCGAGGACAGCGAGAACGTGGAGACGGGAGCCCTGGCATGAGGATCGAGAAGTGGGTGGTCCGGGAGCACCTGGACGGTGTGCCCGACGTCAACCGGATCTACGAGAAGGTCGTGGAGGACGTCGAGATCGACCTGCGGCCGGACGAGATGCTCTTCCGGACCAGGTACGTCTCGGTGGACCCGTACCAGAACGGCCTGGCGCTGGAGACGCCGGTCGGCCACCACATGGGCGCCGACTCGATCATGGAGGTGACCGAGGCCGGGCCGGAGGCGGCGTTCGCGGTCGGCGACCTGGTGCAGGGCTTCGGCGGCTGGCGCACCCACGTCGTCCACAACGGGGCCGAGGAGCTGTGGACGACCGGTACCTTCCCGATGGTCTTCCCGGCCTACCGCCGGCTCGACCCGTCCTGGTACGACGAGCGGCTGCCGCTGTCCACCGCGCTCGGTGTCATGGGCGCGCCCGGGATGACCGCCTGGGGCACGCTCACCCGCTTCCTGGAGGTCCGCCCGGGCGACACCGTGGTGATCAGCGGGGCGTCCGGCTCGGTCGGCACCCTGGTGGGCCAGTTGGCGAAGCGGGCCGGGGCCGGCCGGGTGGTCGGCACCACCGGCTCGCCGGGCAAGGCCGAGTACCTGCGCGAGCTGGGCTTCGACGAGGTGGTGCTCTACACGCAGGGCGACGACGCGGAGAAGGCCCGGCAGGCGCTGGTGTCGGCCGCCCCGGACGGCGTCGACCGGTACTTCGACAACCTGGGCGGGGCCGTCACGGACGCGGTGTTCACCATGCTGAACGTGGACAGCCGGGTGGCGGTCTGCTGGCAGTGGGCGACCACGGTGAACGGTGAGCTGACCGGGCCGCGGTTGCTGCCGTACATCATGTTCCCGCGCACCACGATCCGCGGGATCTTCGCCCAGGAGTGGTTCACCGAGCCGCTGTTGGCACAGATGCACCGCGAGCTGGGCGGGCTGGTCGGCCGCGGGGAGATCCGCTACCACCAGACCGTGCACAAGGGGTTCGACGCGATCCCGCAGGCCTACCGGAGCCTCTACCTGGACCGGGAGGCCAATCGGGGCAAGGTGCTGGTCGAGGTGTGAGCCGGCCCCGGGCGGGCGGCCGGAACCGCCCCCCCGGGGCCCGGCCCGGGCTCTCAGTCCTCGTCGAGGCCGTCGAAGGCGCCGGCGTCGGAGCCGTCCGGGGTGCCGGTGAGGGCGTAGCCCTGGCGGCGCGCCTCGTAGCAGGCCACCGTGGCGGCGGCGGAGACGTTCAGCGAGCCGACCCGGCCCAGCTGCGGCACGAAGACCACCTGGTCGCAGAGGGCGAGCGCGTCGGCCGTCACCCCGCGGTCCTCGTGGCCCAGCACGAAGGCGACCGCCGGGGTCAGCTCGGCGGCGAACATCGGCACCGCCTCGTCGGCGAGCTCCAGGCCGACCACCTTGAAGCCGTCGGCCTTCGCGGCCGCGACCGCCTCGGCGACGGTGGGGAAGTGCTCGACCTTCAGGTACTTGTCGGTGCCCATCGCGGCCTTCTGCGCGCCGGAGGAGCGCACCGACGGGGTGTCACCGGTGAGGTAGAGCTTCTCCGCACCCATCGCGGCGCCGGTCCGGACGACCGAGCCGACGTTGAACGGCGACTGGAGGTTCTCCAGGATCATCGCGAGCCGGAACTCGTTGCCACGCCGCCAGGAGCGGTGCAGCCGCTTCAGTTCGGTCCCGCGGAGCTGCTTCACGACGTCGTCCCTCGTCCACTCTCGGGGCCCTCGCCCGCCGCCGGGCGGGGCCGCGCTTCCAGAATCCGGAACCCGTTGACCGAGGTCAGCCGGGTGGTCGGCCAGCCCTGCTCGTTCAGCCACTTCTGCAGCGAGTCCGAGCCGAGGTGCTTCTGCACCACCAGGAAGGCGGAGCCGTCCGGGGTCAGCCGGCCCAGCCACTGCTCCAGCAGCCGGCGCAGCGCCGTCTTGCCGATCCGGATCGGCGGGTTGGAGTAGATCGCCGCGAACCGCAGGTCGGCGGGGACCTCCTCGGGCAGCGCGGCCTGCACGTTGCCCAGCCCCAGCGACCCGGCGTTGTGCCGGACCAGCTCCAGGGCGCGTTCGTTGACGTCCACCGCCCAGACCGGGAGCCGCTTGCGGCGGCTCGCCCAGGTCAGCGCGATCGGGCCGTAGCCGCAGCCGACGTCCAGGATCGGTCCGCGCACCCGGGGCGGGGGCGCGTGCTCCAGCAGGATCCGGGTGCCCGGGTCCAGCCGGGTGCGGGAGAAGACGCCCGCGTCGGTGGTGAGCTCCAGGGTGAGGTCCGGCAGGGTGACCGTGATCGGCCTGCGCTCGCTGGCGACCTCGGGTGCACCGGTGAAGTAGTGCGAGCCGGACATGATTTCCCCGTCGTTCGTAAGGGCCTCGGGGCCACCGGGAGGTGTGGGTAAGCCCTGCTGGTACGGCTCCGATCGTACCCCGGTGGCCGCCGGGCCCGTCCTGCCCGCCCCGCCCGTCCCGGCCGCCCGTCCCGCCCGCGCTGCCGGTCCCGGGGGACCGGCCGGCCGGCGGGTGCCGGGGGTCCTGCGGGTGGCGGGGCCGATCCGGCGGGCGGGCCCCGGGCGCGGTGCGCACCGGCCGGTTCCGACGGGCCGATCCGGGTAGGAGGCAACACGCCGACGGGCCGGTGGCGCTTCGCGCCCGGGCGGCGGCCGACGGATACTGCCAGTACCCACCGGGCAGTCGCCATCGGGTCAGGGAAGCCTCCGATGAAGCCTTCGAGGAACCTTCGAGGAACGAGGACGGACGCCATGCCGCAGAACCACGAGGACTACCTGGACGAGGTCGACGAGGTCGAGGAGGCTGCGGAGCAGGACGAGCAGTCGGACGAGGACGAGTACGACGAGCTGGCCGAGCGGCGCGCGCTGGGCGCGGACCCGGCCACCGACGTCGCGGACGTCGCCGAGCAGAGCCGGATCGTCCAGCTCGACGAGGACGAGTACCGGGAGTAGCCCCGCACCGGAAGCAGCCCCCGCCACCGGGAGGGGCCCGGCGTCAGAGCGCCCCGCGGCGCTGGAGCCAGCTGAACGCCGCCCAGCCCGGCAGCACCGGCAGGAGGAGCGTGAGCAGCCGGAAGAGGGTGACGGCGGCCAGTGCCCCGCCGTCCGCCATCGAGGGGGTCAGCTTCAGGCCGGCCAGCAGCGCGCTGTCCACGAAACCGGCCCCACCGGGCGTCGGCGCGGCGCTCCCGGCCGCGTTGCCGACCAGGAACACCACGCCGACCGCGGCGAAGCCCGGCTCCGAGCCGACCGCCCGGGTGCAGCAGTACAGGCAGGTGATCAGCGTGATCGACACCATCAGCTGCCCGGCGAAGCCGATCGCGAGCCGCCCCGGGTTGCGCAGCAGCTCCACCAGCCGGGGCAGCACCTCGGCGGTCAGCGGGCGCAGCCGGGCGGCCAGCCAGCGCCGGGCCGGCGGCACGGCGGACACCGCGACCAGCAGCGCGCCCGCCACGGCGAGGCCGCCGACCACGAACGGCAGGGCGTCCAGCTCGGACTCGCCGGTCTCCACCCCGGTGAGGTAGACGAAGGCGCCGAGCTGGAGCAGGTGCAGCACCAGCCCGAGCAGCTGCCCGACGCCGACGCTGGACAGCGCCTGGCCGGTCGGGATGCCGGCCCGCTGGAGGAAGCGGGTGTTCAGGGCGACGCCGCCGACCCCGCCGGGGGAGACCAGCTTCACGAAGGAACCGGCGACCTGGGCGAGCACGGCGTTGCGGAAGTCCAGCCGCTCGGGGACGAAACCGACGAAGCCCATCGCGGCGGTGACGTGGCTGGCGGCCGCGGCGAGCAGGGCGAGGACGAGCCAGAACGGGTCGGCGTCGGCGACCGCGGCGATCGGGTTGCGCTCGGTGGCGAAGAGCTGTGGCAGCAGCAGCCAGCCGGCCATCACGCCGCCGCCGACGGCGAGCAGGGTGCGGGGGCGCAGCCGTTCCAGCCGGACCGGCCGGACGGGGGCCTGCGGGCGGCTGCGGAGGACCTCCGCGCGGATCTGCTCCAGCAGATCGGGCCCGGGCTGCCCGGAGGGAGCCGTCGGCTCGGACGGTGCGGACGCTTCGGCCGGCTCGGACGGTCGGGCCGGCGCGGACGGCGCGGCCCGTCCGGCCCGCTTGAGGGCGAGCCGGGTGCCGCGGGCCAGCGCGATCGGCTGGAGCAGCGGCAGGGCGGCGGCGACCGCGTCCGGCCCGAGCACCGCCACCGCGCTGCGCACCGACCGCTCCGCCCCGGTGCGCAGCGCGAGCGTGGTGAGCAGCTGGGCGACGTCGCTGCGCAGCACCAGCTCGCCCGCCGCGATGTCGCCGTCCGCGAGGCCCACCAGGTGCACCGTCCCCGCCGCGTCGACCAGCAGCGCCGAGGGCACCAGCGCGCGGTGCGCGATCGCCCGCCGCTGGAGCAGGGCCAGCTGGCCCCAGGCGTCGGCGAGCAGCGCGTCGGTGAGCTCCTCGTCGGCCAGGTCGTCCAGGGTGCGGCCGGGCAGCCGCTCGTAGGCGACCAGCGCGGTGTCCCGGCCGAGTTCGACGGTGGCGGCGATCCGGCGGGTGCGGACCCCGGCGGCGACCGCCGCGTAGGAGACCAGGGCCTCGTGCTCCAGCCCGGTGCGCAGCGAGCGCAGGGCGCGCGGGTGCGGGGCGGTGCGCAGCCGCAGCCGCCGCCAGGCCCGCTGGACCAGGGCGGCGGTGACCGCCTGCCGGTCGAGCAGCTGGACGTCCAGCTCGGGGCGGCCGTCCTGCTGGCGGACCAGGTAGCGGTCCGGGCCGGCCGGGGTGGCGGCGACCGGGCGCAGGCCGGCCTCGCGCAGGCTGTGCAGGAGCTGGGCGGGCCGGGGCCGCGGGTCCGGGGTGCCGACGGCCCAGCGGGTGCCGTGGGCGGCCGTCCAGCCGATCAGTACCCCCAGCAGCAGTGCGGTCGGGGTGGCGGCCCCGCCGGCGAGGCCGGCCAGCGCGGAGAGGGCGAGGACGGAGCGGGGCACCCGTCGCTCGCGGGCCGCGGAGGCGATGAGGAAGGCGAGGACGGGGGCGAGGTAGCCGTACACCGGCTCGGTGCGGGCGATCGGGTCGCCGGGCAGCGGCTGGGTGAGCGCGGACACCAGTGAGAACGGGGCGGGCCCGTCGATCCACAGGTCGACGGCGAGCGAGGCGCCGTAGGCCAGGACGGCGGCCAGCAGGCCGTCGGAGAGCTGCTGGAGGACGTGCCGCCGGTCGGCGGTGGTGCGCAGCAGGCGGCGGGCGGCCGAGAGGGCCGGCAGGAGCAGCAGCGCGGCGGTGGTGAGGCCGGTGGCGACGCCGCCCAGCGGGTGCGGCACCAGCGCGGCGGCGTCGGCGACGTCCTCGGCGAGGCCGTTGGTGGTGGCGCGGGCGTAGTCGGCGAAGAGCAGGGCCAGGGCGATCACGGTGAGGCCGGCGAGCAGCCGGATCAGTGCCGCGGGCTGCCGGATCCGGCCGGTGCCGGATATGCCCGGAGGCGGGAGGTCTCCCGCGTCGCCGGTCGTGCTGACTGCCGCGCTCCCCGTCACATCCGCCACAGGGGCATGCTCCCACGAGCCTCCGGGCGCGTGTCCCGGGGAGCGCGGCGGGCCCGGCGTCACTACTGTGCGTTCCATGAGCGCCTGCGAAGACCTCGCCGCCGCACCCGGGGACATCGCGCCCCTGCCGCCCGTGGACGGCTGCGCCGACTGCCTGGCCCAGGGCCGCCGGGACTGGGTGCACCTGCGGCTCTGCCTGGACTGCGGCCACATCGGCTGCTGCGACTTCTCGCCGCAGCGGCACGCCACCGCGCACTTCCACGACAGCTCCCACCCGGTGATCAGGTCGTACGAGCCGGGGGAGGACTGGCGGTGGTGCTTCGTCCACGAGCTCATGGGGTGACCGGGCCGCGGGGGACGGGTTGACGTTCCGGCGGCCATGGGTTGAGGTGTAATTCCCGATCAATCGGGACATAACGCCCGTGCGGCCCCCGGCCGGGTTCCGTCCGGCCGGCGGCCACCGAAGGGAGGCCGACGATGACCAACCGAACAGCGGGAAGCTCCCCCAGGCTCCGCCGCGGTGCCCAGGAGCTGCTGGAACGCCGGGGCATGGCGACGACGCCGGACACGCTCCCGCCCCGGCTGCGCACCGGCGCCGGGCGGTCCGCCTCCGGTGCCGGGACGGCGGCCGCCTCCTTCCGGCACGGCGGCCGGGACGCCGCGACCGCCGTCCCGCACGCCGCGCCCGCGCAGCACGCCGAGCTCAAGGGGCACCGGCACCGCGGTGCCGAGCGCCACAGCGCGCACTGAGCCCACAGCGCGCACCGGGCACACCGGGCGCCCCCGCCCCCGGCCGCCGTCCTGACGTCCGCTCAGGGTGGCGGCCGGGGGCGTGCGGCGGCACTGTCGGTGGGCTGCGGTACCTTTCCCGGTGATCGACGACATGCAGGTGAGCGGGGGCGCGGGCGATGGCCGAGCTGATGACGGAGGAACCGGTCGAACTCCAGCTGGAGAGGTACCGGACAGAGCTGACGGGGTACTGCTACCGCATGCTCGGCTCGGTCTTCGAGGCCGAGGACGCGGTGCAGGACACCATGGTCCGGGCCTGGCGCGGGTACCGGGGGTTCGAGGGCCGCGCGGCGCTGCGCTCCTGGCTCTACCGGATCGCCACCAACGTCTGCCTGGACGCGCTGAACGGCCGCAACGCCCGGGCCCGGCCGATGGACCTGGCCGGCCCCTCCACCGTCGCCACCGCCAGCGACGCCCAGCTGCCCGAGGTCACCTGGATCGGCCCGGCGCCGGACGGCCGGGTGGTGCCCGAGACCGGTGATCCGGCGGAGGTGGCCGCGCAGCGCGAGTCGGTGCGGCTGGCCTTCGTCGCCGCGCTCCAGCGGCTGGCGCCCCGGCAGCGGGCGGTGCTGATCCTGCGCGAGGTGCTCGGCTGGCGGGCCAACGAGGTCGCCGAACTGCTCGGGGTCACCGTCGCCTCGGTGAACAGCGCGCTCCAGCGGGCCCGGGCCGCGCTGGCCGCCGACCCGGCCGCCTCCCGCCCGGCCGCGGAGCTGGACGAGGACCACCGGGCGCTGCTGGCCCGGTACGTCACCGCCTTCGAGGCGTACGACATGGACGGCCTGGCGGCGCTGCTGCACGAGGACGTCACGCTCAACATGCCGCCGTTCGCGCTCTGGCTGACCGGGCACGCGGACCTTCGGGAGTGGATGCTCGGGCCCGGGCACGGCTGCCGGGGCTCGCGGCTGGTGTCGGCGCGGGCCAACGGCAGTCCGGCGTTCGGCCAGTACCGGCCCGGCCCGGACGGCGGGCACGAGCCGTGGGCGCTGATCGTGCTGGAGGTGTCAGCGGGCCGGATCACCGGGCTCACCAACTTCCTCGACACGGACGTGCTGTTCCCGCTCTTCGGTCTGCCGCCACGGCTGGCGGCCGGGGAGTAGCCCCGCGCCGTCCTCCTCGACGGGCAGGACGGCGCCCAGCCCGCTGAACGCGAGGAGATCGCGCAGCGGGCCGGCGGCGTTGCGCAGGACGAGGCGGACCCCGTGCCGGGCGGCGGCGAGCCGCAGCCGGGCCAGGGCGTCGACGACGGCCAGGTCGGGGGCGGTCAGGGCGCCCAGGTCGCAGCTCAGCGGACGGTCGGCGGATGCTTCCGGTTCGGTCTTCACGGAGATGAGACCGGCGTGATCGGCGGGCCTCATCGGCCCGCCGGAAAGATTCCCGGAAAAACTTCTCCGGGGAGCGATGAGTTTCCGGTGCGCCCCCGGTCTACCCCTGTGAAAGCGCGGCACCGAGCGGCGCGTCCAGCGAACAGAGGGAACACCACCATGACCGAGAACCTCGGCACCCTGTCCATCGTCCGCGAGCTGTCGGCCACCCCCGCCGAGGTCTTCCGGGCGTACGTCGAGCCCGAGCAGTTCGTCCGCTTCTGGGGCCCGGTCGGCACCCGGGTGCCGCTGGACACCGTGACCATCGAGCCGGTGGTCGGCGGGCGCTTCGACAGCACGATGGTGATCGACGCGACCGGCGACCGCTACCCGCTGCGCGGCCACTTCACCGCGGTCCGCGAGGGCGAGCTGCTGGAGTTCTTCGAGGAGGGCGTGGGCCTCACCGGCCGGATCACCCTCAGCGACCTCGGCGACGGCCGCACCCGGGTGCTCATGGAGCAGGAGAACGTGCCGGCGATGTTCCTGGGCCCGGAGGCCGAGGCCGGCCACAACTCCAGCTTCGACCGTCTGGTCGAGCACCTGGCCGCCCGGGCCTGACCGTCGCGCAGGCCGGCCGGCCGTCGCGCGGACCGGCGGAGCGGGGAGCGGCAGGGCGGGGACCGGCAGGGCGGGGCCTGGCAGAGTGGGGACGCACGCCTGTTCCCGCGCCCCAGGAGGCCCCGCCGTGTCGGTCGAGCCGTTGAAGTCCCGTGAAGAGTGGTTGGCCTCGCTGCCGCGGACCTACGCGGCGGCGGGGTGCGTCCTGCGGGACGCCTCCGGGCGGATCCTGCTGGTCAAGGCCGGGTACCGGGAGCACTGGCAGTTCCCGGGCGGCACGATCGACCTGGGGGAGGGGCCCGCCGAGTGCGCGGCCCGGGAACTGCTGGAGGAGACCGGCATCGTGCGCGAGGCCGGGGACCTGCTGGCCATCTCCTGGACCCACCCGTCGGGCGAACTCGACCACCCGGCCGTGCACTTCCTCTTCGACGCCGGCACCGTCCCGGACGGCACCCCCGTGACCGTCCCGGCCGGTGAACTGGACGACCACCGCTGGGTCGACGACGACGAGGCGCTCCGGCTCCTCGGCCCCGCGCGGTCCTTGCGGCTGAGCGCGGCGCTGGAGGCGAAGACCGAGGGACGGACGCGGATCGTCACCACGCACGTGTCGGGCTTCTGAGCGGCGGACGCCGTTCCGGGGCCGGGCCCGTCCCGCACGGCCCCGGAACGGATCCTTCAGTCCTGCGCGTCGCCGCCGCTCGACGCGACGAACGCGGCGAGCAGCTCGCCGACGAACCGCTCGGTCTCGGCCTTCTCCACGCCGAGGTCGTCGAGCACCCCGGCGCCGTTCTCCAGCTCCAGCAGGGCGAGCAGGATGTGCTCGGTGCCGACGTAGTTGTGGCCGAGCTTCAGCGCCTCCCGGAAGGTCAGCTCCAGCGCCTTCTTCCCCCGGGCGTCGTAGGGGATCAGCGCCGGCACCTCGGCGCCGGGCGCGGGCAGGGCGGCGACGGCGGCCGTGCGGAGCGCCTCCGGGGTGACGCCCTGGGCGGCGAGCGCCCGCACGGCGAGGCCGTCCGGCTCGGCGAGCAGGCCGAGCAGCAGGTGCTCGGCGCCGATCTCGGCGTTGCCGGCCTGGCGGGCCTCCTCCTGCGAGGCCATCACCACGTGCCGGGCCCGGTCGGTGAACCGGCCGAAGCCCTGGCTCGGGTCGAGGTCGTTGGGGGTGGCCGGGTCCTTGGGGACGAAGCGCTTCTGGGCGGCCTGCTTGCTGACGCCCATGCTGCGGCCGATGTCGGTCCAGGAGGCGCCGGAGCGGCGGGCCTGGTCGACGAAGTGGCCGATGAGGTGGTCGGCGAGCTCTCCGAGGTGGTCGGCCGCGATGACGGCGTCGGAGAGCTGGTCGAGGGCGTCGGTGTGGATCTTCTTGATCGCGTCGATCAGATCGTCGAGGCGCAGCGGAGTGGTCTTGGGAACGATCGGATTCTCCATAGCGTCAACCGTAGGTTGTCGACCCTGGGATCGTCAACCATCGGTTGACGCTACGGCGAGTTGCCGGTCTACCGCTTCTCCCACACGTACGCCGCCGAGACCGGGTGGCTGCGGTACTTCTCCCACTTCGGCTTGAGCGCGATCCACCCGTCGTCCACCACCGCCTCCCGCATCTCGACCAGCGTCCAGCCCGCCGCCAGGCCGGCCGCGAGGTGGTCGGAGACCAGGTGGACGTGGGTGGTGATGGCGACGTCGGAGCCGTCCGCGCCGGTGAAGTGGGTCGGCATGCCGGCGGCCATGATGAAGTACGGGTGCAGCCCGACCAGGACGCAGCGCCCGCCGGGGCGGGCCAGCCGGAAGGCCTCGCGGTAGTACGGGCCGAGGTCGGCCAGGTGCTCGTCGATCAGCGAGGAGACCACCAGGTCGTACGCGCCCGCGGCGAGCCCGGTGCCGGCGACGTCGGCCTCCGTCAAGCTGTCGTGGGCGCCCCGCTCCCGGGCGCGCGCCAGCATCTCGGGCGTGAGGTCCACCCCGTCCAGCACGAGGCCCCCGGCGGCCCTGCCGCGCAGCCAGGCGCCCGTGCGCCCGGTCCCGCAGCCGAGGTCGGCGGCCCGGCGGACCTCCGCCCAGCGCGGCGTGTCCAGCCGGTCGAGGACGGCGAGGTCCATCGCGTCCTCGACGGTCTGCTCATAGGTGTCGACCCAGCCGGCGTAGCCGGTCCGGACGTCCACGGTGGGGTAGTTGCGGGTGTCGAAGTCGGAGAAGTCCACCATGCCCGGCAGTATCGAGCGGCCGGCGGCCCTGCCGCGAACGATTATCGGAGCGTCAGCTTGAACCCGTCATGGCTGCGGTCGAAGCCGAGCGCCTCGTAGAACCGGTGCGCCTCCGTCCGCCGCTTGTTGCTGGTCAGCTGGACGAGCGTGCAGCCCCGCGCCCGGGCCCGCTCGATCGCCCGGAGCATCAACTCCCGCCCCAGCCCCGCCCCGCGCCGATCGGCCCGCACCCGCACCCCTTCGACCAGCGCCCGCTCCGCCCCGCCCCGCCCCAGCCCCGGGACGTACGTCAGCTGGAGGTACCCGAGCACCGCCCCGTCCCCTTCGTCGAGCACCAGCATCTCGTTCCGCGGATCGGCGTCGATGTCGGCGAACGCCCGCTCGTACGCCTCACCCACCTCGACGTCGGCGGGATCGCCCACCCCGTCCTCGTCGGTGAGCAGGGCGATGATGCCGGGCAGGTCCTGGCGGGTGGCGGTGCGAAGGATCACGCCCGGAGTCTGCCAGAGCGGAGGGGGAGGCCGGCGGGGCCGGCGTCCCCCTCCCGGGGAGCCGCGGTCAGGCGGGGAGCAGACGGGCGCGGACGGCTTGGAGGGCGGTGGGGGCGACGCTGGCGGTGAGGAGGTAGGGGGCGGGGGCGAAGCCGGTGAGGGTGGCGGCGAGGGCGGCTTCGGCGGTGGTGCCGGCTTCGGCGAGGACGGTGTCGATGCGGCGGAACGGGTCGGGGAGGCCGAGCATGCCGTAGAGCGGGCGGACGTTGGGGGCGCTCAGGAGGTAGTCGGCGGCGATCTCGGCGGGTTCGACGTCGGCGAGGGCGAGCAGCAGGAGGGCGGCGAGGCCGGTGCGGTCACGGCCGGCGCCGCAGTGGACGACCAGGCCGCCGGGGCGGGCGCCGGCGATCGTGGTGATCAGCTCGGCGGCGGCGTGCGGGCAGTGGTCGAGGTAGGGGCGCAGGGCGAGCGGGGTGCCGTCGAGGTGGCCGTAGGCCTGCCACCAGGCGGGGCCGGCGAGTTCGTCCAGGGGGACGCGGATCAGTTCGACGTCCTCGGGGAGCGGCAGGAGCGGCTTGTACTCCTCGGTGTTGCGCAGGTCGACGACGGTGCGCACGCCGTGGTCGAGGAGGGCGTCCCAGCCTTCGGCGGTGAGGCGGTCCAGGTTGTCGGCGCGGACGATCGCGCCGCGGGTGGTGCGGGCGCCGGTGGTGGTGCGCAGCCCGCCCAGGTCGCGGACGTTGAGGCAACCGTCCCAGACGAGGGTGCGGTCCTCGGTGGTGGTGGTTCGCGCGTCGGCCCGGCTCATCGGTTCCCCGTTTCCTCGACGAGGGGGTCCCGTTACCCCCTCGTTATTTCTGGACTCCCGGTGGGGCGGGTTGGTTCCTCCGGCGGTCGGACAGCCGGCCCGCTCAGGCGGCCTCGGTGCGGACCAGCTTCTCCATCGGCTGCGCGGCGGCCTGTCCGAGCACCGAGCCGGCCGCGATCCCGGCGACCAGCAGCACGGTGGACAGCCACGCCATGGTGGCCACCGGCAGGGTGAAGGCCCCGGCGACCCGGGCGACGCACTCGGCGAGCAGCGCGGTGCCCCAGATCGCCGAGAACCGGCGCTCGTGGCGGCGGAAGGCGCGCGAGCCCTCCGCGAGCCGGTCCCAGGCCGCCTCGCGGGCCGCGTCGCCCCGGGTGAGGAAGGGGCGCAGCGCGGCGGACATCAGCGGACGGGCGGTCAGCGCCGAGCCCAGGATCGCCAGCGCCATGAAGCCGCTGAGCACGGAGTCCTTGGCGATCATCAGCCGGGCGTCGCCGCTGACGGCGGTGAGGGCCAGGCCGGTCAGGTTCACGCCGACCATCAGGGCGGCGAAGCGGTTCAGCCTGCGCTCCCCGACCAGGCCGAGCACGGTGCGGGCGACCGGGAGCAGGCTGCTCCAGGCGAGGGCGGCGAACTCGCCGAGGCCGAGGCCGGAGTGGAGGAGGGAGAAGCCGGCGAGCGGGCCGGCGATGTCGACGGCGAGCGGGCGCAGGGCCCGGGCGAGGGGGTTCGGGGTCTTGGCGGTGGCGGCGCCGGCGGGTGCGGCGGCGGACGCGGTGGCGGCGATCTGGCTCACGGTGGGTTCCTCCCCGGACTGGCTGCTCGGTCGGCGGGCCGCTGCCCGCTCCGTCGTGCCTCCAGTCTTCCGAGCGGGGCCGCCCGCTCAGCAGTGCCGTCCGTTGCCGGATCCGCATGACAACTGTCATGGCGCGCACGGGACGTCAGGGGTGGCCGAAGTCCCAGAGCGGCCGGCCGAGGGTGTCCGCGCAGCGCACGACGGCGAAGAGCTCGTCCTCGGCGGAGAGGAAGCCGAGGGCGACGCCGCGCAGCACCGTCCGGGCGGCCGCGTCCGCGCGCGTCCAGGCGCCGATGAGGACCAGCGCCCCGTCGACCAGTTCGGCGCGCTGGATCCGGGCCACCGGGACGGCCAGCAGCGCGGCGTTGACCTGTTCCAGGTCGGCGGGGGAGAGGTAGGTCTCGCCCGCGGCGGCGCCGCGCTCCCGTTCGGCCCGGCGGCGCAGCTCGGGCAGTGCGTAGTGGCGGACGGCGGCCGCCGAGTCGTCCAGGGCGACCCGCCAGCGCGGGCCGGGCAGCACCTCCCACCAGACGTCCTCGCAGACCGGCATCAGCTCGCCGATCCGGGCCCGCCAGGACTCGATGCCGTAGACGGCGCGCGGGTCCGGGCGCGGGCCGGGGAAGCCCGCGGCGGTCCAGTCGGCGCGGCGGACCAGGCTCAGGTCGAAGGTGTAGCGCAGCCGGCCGTCGGTGCGCTGCTCGACCAGGCCGAGCAGCGCCCAGTGGGTCGGGTCGGGGAGGCTGAAGGTCCGCCGCCAGCCGGTGAGGCCCAGGAGGCGGAGGGTGGGCGCGAGGTGGTCGCGCAGGCCGCGCTCGAAGAGCTCGTGGGCGGCGGAGGTCATGGCGTTCCTGGGGGTGGGGGAGCAGTCGGCGGCGTCCGCGGCGCACGGAGGGGGGAGGGGGCGCAAAGGGGGCGGCCGAAATGGATCGTTCACCTACAACGTAGGTGATGTGGTCATTGTGGTGCTGCAGGCGAAGGCTAGAAGGTCTCAAGACCTTCGACCTGAAGGCGAACCGGCGTGAATGCTGCACCCTGCCCATCGTTGGACGGAGCGCGGAGGCGCTGTGGACGGACGGCGCACGGACCGGGGGACGGGCGCCGGACGGGGCGCGAAGAGGTCGCGGACGGGCCGCGGACGCGGCTGGGAACGACGGCCCGGGCCCGAGGGGACGGGACGTTCGCCCGGATGGCGGATGATGTGGCGGGTGCAGAGTGCAGAACGCCCCGGAGCGGGCACCGACAGCCCCGTCGGCCGGTCCGGACCGGTCCCGACGTCCGGCCCGCCACCGGGCCCGCCCGCCGGCGGCGAGGCCCCCGGCCCCGTCGATCTGACCGAGGCGGTCCGGGCCGCGCAGGGCGGCGACGAGGAGGCCTTCCGGCTGCTGTTCCGCAGCGTCCAGCCGGGCCTGCTCCGCTACCTGCGGGTGCTGGTCGGGGGCCGCCCCGAGGACGCCCAGGACGCCGAGGACATCGCCTCCGAGGCCTGGCTCCAGATCGCCCGCGACCTCGGCTCCTTCACCGGCGACGGCGACGGCTTCCGCGGCTGGGCGGCGACCGTCGCGCGCAACCGGGCGCTGGACCACCTGCGGGCCCGGCGCCGCCGGCCGGTCACCGACCTGCCCTTCGAGCAGCTGTCCGGGCTGGCCGGCGGGGACGACACCGCGGGCGCGGCGCTCGCCTCCGTCGGCACCGCGGACGCGCTGGCGCTGATCTCCCGGCTGCCCCGGGACCAGGCCGAGGCGGTGCTGCTGCGGGTGGTGATGGAACTGGACGCGGAGAGCGCCGCCCAGGTGCTCGGCAAGCGCTCGGGCAGCGTCCGGATGGCCGCGCACCGGGGGCTCAAGCGGCTCGCCAAGCTGCTGGAACAGTCCTTCCCCGCGGGTGCGGGGACCGGCGCCGGCGGCCCGGGGATCCCGGCCGCGCGCACGGGCCGGGACGGCGCCGCCGCCGGTGGCCGGAAGGGGCTCGGACGAGCCGCGAAGAAAAATCCTCCGCAGGGTGTGACAGAACGCCGGGCCGCGACGCTGAAGGACATGAGATGAGCACCAACCGACCCCGTCGGATCGACCGTGACACCGCCGAGCACCTGCTCACCGGTGCCGTGGACGGCCCGTCGGCCGGGCGGGACGCCTCGCTCACCGGCCCGGACGGCAGTACCGGGCACACGGGAACCCTCCCGCCCGGCACCGGGCCGGAAGGACGGGTCGCCCGGGTGCTCGCCGCCGCCGCGGCGCCGGCGGCGCAGGGCGAACTGGCCGGGGAGGAGGCGGCCCTGGCCGCGTTCCGGGAGGCCCGTCTCGCAGCAGCTCCCGCAGGACCCGCACCCGCACCCGTCCGGAGACGTTCGATGGCAACCGCCGCGCTGACGAGGGCCTTCAGCACGAAGGCCGCCGCCGTCGTGCTCGGCGCCACGGCGCTCGGCGGGGTCGCGGTCGCGGCCGGCACGGGCGGACTGTCCGCGCTGGGCGGCGGTTCGGGCGAGCCGGAGCGCCACTCGGCCGCCTCCGCGACGTCCGCCGCGTCGACCACGACGGGGACCCGCTCCGGCTCCCCGTCGGCCGGCGGACAGCCGGCGGCGCCGTCCACCACCGGCCCGGCCGGTGGAGCGTCCGGCACTGCGCCGAACAGCCCGTCGAACAGCCCGTCGGGCGTCCCGGCCCCCGCCGTCCCGGTCGCCCCCGTCCCGTCCGCCTCGGCGCCGGCGACGCCGCAGCCGCCGGCCGCCACCCCGGCGGACGGGCGCGGTCCGTCGAACCCGGCGGCCCACGCGGCGCTCTGCAAGGCGTTCTCCGACCGGGAGGGCAAGGGCGAGCGCCCGCGCACGCTGATCACCGACCCCCAGTTCGGCGGGCTGGTCTCGGAGGCCGGCGGGCCGGACGGGGTCGAGGACTACTGCGCCCGGCTGCTCCGCGGCACGGGCGGCAACGGCCAGGGCGCTCCGGCCCCGTCCCGGTCCGGTGCCGCGACCTCCGGGAACGGTGCCGGGAACGCGTCCGGGAGCGGTGGCGTCGGCACCGGCCAGGGCGCCAACGGCGGCCAGGGTTCCGGAAGCCCGGGCGGTTCCGGCGCCGGCTCGTCGGGCTCCGGCGGCAACGGCCAGGGAGCCGGCGGCCAGGGTCCGGGCGAGAACGGCGGGGCGGGCGCGGGCCGGGCGTCGAAGGCCCCCACCGCGCCACCCGCGACGGCCTCGGCGGTGACGCCCGGGCTGCCGGGGACCGACCGCTCCGGCCGGCCCGGCGTCACCCCGGGAGGCCCGCGGTGACCCACGATCTCCGGATGGGCGACGAGCGAATCCCCCCGGGCCCGTCCATCAGCCGCACCGCTCCACCCCGCACCACCGCAGTGACCGCACCATCGCAGTAGCCGCAGTAGCTGCAGTACCCGCTCCACCCGAGACCCCGGGCGGACGGTCGGCCCCCCGTGCCGGCCGTCCACCCGGCCGGTCCCGTGGGGGCCCGGCCGGCGCCCCCCGGCCGCGCGCCGCGGTGCGGAGGGGACCGGACGCCCCCGGCGCCCCGGCCCCCGGGCGGCGGGGGCGGGGCCCGCCCGGCCCGCGAG
>NZ_JBHYUU010000034.1:0-57622 GCF_042749955.1 Kitasatospora sp. NPDC059462
CCCCGGCCACCACCGCGCCGCCGTCCGGCGGCCCGACCCCGGCGACGCCGAGCGCCACGGCCACGCCGCGCGGCAAGGCGAAGCCGTCGGCCCGGCCGGAGACCGGGGCGCCCGCCTCGGGGGCCCCGGCGGCGCCCGGGTCGTCCGCACCGGCGCCGTCCGGTACGGCGCCCTCGCAGCGGGCCACCCCGGCCCCGCCGTCCGGCAGCGGGCCGGCGTCGAAGCCGGCGCCGAGCGCCGGGACCGGCGGCCAGGGCGGCGCCCCGAGCGGCTCGGGCGGCTCGGGGCTGCTGGGCGGGGTGCTGGGCAGCGCGCCGCTGGCCGAGCTGTCCGGCGGCGGTGCCCGCCCCTCGGCCGCCCGCCCGGTGGCGGCGACGGCCACCTGACGGGCCGGGCGAACGGCCCGGTGACGGCGACCGGCCGGGTGCTCCGTGGGGGAGCACCCGGCCGGTCGCGTTGCGGGTCGCGTGGCGGGTCGCGTGGCGGGGGCGGCTACCGCGGGGCGCGGCCGGCGCCCGAGGCGAGCTCCTTGGCGGCCTCGGTGAGGTCCTTGGCGGTGTCGATGGCCCGCCAGTAGACGCCCTGCGGCAGCTGGTAGCCGGCCAGCCGCTTGCCACGGGCCAGCTGCGGGAAGGTGGTCCGCTCGTGGTCGCCGACGTCCGGCAGCAGTTCGGCGAACTCCGGGCTGAACACGTAGAGGCCGGCGTTGATGAGGAAGGGCGACGGCGGGGCCTCGATGAAGTCCAGCACGTTGCCGAACTGGTCGGTCTCCACGGCGCCCCACGGGATCCGCGGCCGGGCCAGCGCGAGGGTGGCGACGGCGGCGCGCTCGTGGTGGAAGGCGGCCATGTCGCGCAGGCTGAACCTGGTCCAGATGTCGCCGTTGGTGGCGTACCAGGGCTCGTCGGGGCGGGGCAGCGCCTTCGCGGCGTACTTGAGCCCGCCGCCGCGGCCGAGCGGCTCGGCCTCGACCACCGTGCGGACCCGCAGCGGCAGGTCGGCCTTGTCGAGCCAGTCCTCCAGCACCTCCGCGAGGTGGCCGCAGGAGATGACCACGTCGGTGACGCCCTCGGAGGCGAGCCAGGCCAGCTGGTGGCCCAGGATCGGGGTGCCCGTGCCGGGGATCTCCACCAGCGGCTTGGGGCGGTCGTCCGTGTAGGGGCGCAGCCGGGAGCCCTGGCCGCCGGCCAGGATGACGGCCTGGGTCACCGGCACCGGGCGGGCGGCGGAGGTGTGCGGGGGAGTGGCCGTGGGGCCGGAGTCAGCGGTCATGGCTGAACAATAGGCGCACCCGCCGCGGCGGTGTACGGCCCTCCTCGGCCTTCGCCGGCCTTCCTCGGCCGGGTGCGGCCCCGCGCGACCCCGCGCGACCCCGTGCGGCGCGCGGCTCGGCTCAGCCGGCCGCGCCGGCGGCGAAGGAGCCGTCGCAGACCGGGCGGGCGAAGGAGCGGGCCCGCTGGACGTCGCCCTGGTACTTGCGCACCGCGGCGCGGCCGAGCTCGGTGGCGAGCGAGCTGCAGTACGGGGTGAGCCCGGGCTGCTCGCGCATCGAGCGCTCCAGCAGGTCGAGGGCGCTGCCCGGGTTGTGGGCGCGCAGCTCGTCGAGGAGCGTGACGCGCAGCGCGTCCTGCGGGGCGAGCCCGTCCTGGGACCGTCCGGCTCCCGTCGTCCGGCCGATCCCGGCGCCGTCCCCGCTGGACGCCGCCACGACCTGCTGGTCCAGCGAGGTCGGCGGGGCCCACGGCACCCTGGTCACGGCGAGGGTGCCGGTGGTCACCAGGACGACGGGCAGGGCGAGGGCGACGGTCTGGCCGATGCGGCGAACTAGCTGCTTCACGCACAGGAGCGTAGCGGTGGGTAGGGCTTCCATGGCCCTCGGTGACACCATCGGGTGACACGGTGTCCCGGTTCGTCCCGGCGCCGGGTTGACGGCCGTCACCCGTGGGAGTGGCCGGGGAACGGCGGGAGCCCCGCCGGACCGGATGACGGTCCGACGGGGCTCCGCGGCGGGGCCGGTCGCCTCAGCTGGAGAGGCGGGCGCCGGTGCTGGTGGAGAAGACGTGGGTCTCGTTGGCGATCGGGACCACGTGGATGGTCTCGCCGCGGGACGGGATCTGGCGGCCGTGCACGCGGACGACCAGCTCCTTGTCCTCGCCGCCGATCTTGGTGGTGCCGTACACGAAGCCGTCCGAGCCGAGCTCCTCGACCACGTTGACGGTGACGGCCACGCCCTCGATGCCGCCGCCGGAGACGACCTCGAAGTGCTCCGGGCGGATGCCGACGGTCACGGTCTTGTCGGTGCCGGCGCCGGCCAGGTCCTCGCGGGAGATGTTGACGACCGAGCCGCCGAACTTCACGCCGCCGTCGACCAGCGGGACCTCGACCAGGTTCATCGCGGGCGAGCCGATGAAGCCGGCCACGAAGAGGTTGGCGGGCCTGTCGTACATGTTGCGCGGGGTGTCGACCTGCTGCAGGACGCCGGCCTTGAGCACCGCGACCCGGTCGCCCATGGTGAGCGCCTCGGTCTGGTCGTGGGTGACGTAGACCGTGGTGATGCCCAGGCGGCGCTGCAGGCCGGCGATCTGGGTACGGGTCGAGACGCGGAGCTTGGCGTCCAGGTTGGACAGCGGCTCGTCCATCAGGAAGACCTGCGGCTCGCGGACGATCGCGCGGCCCATCGCGACGCGCTGGCGCTGACCGCCGGAGAGCGCCTTCGGCTTGCGGTCCAGGTACTCCGTCAGGTCGAGGATCTTGGCGGCCTCCTCGACCTTGGTGCGGATCTCGCTCTTGTTGACGCCGGCGATCTTGAGCGCGAAGCCCATGTTCTCCGCGACGGTCATGTGCGGGTACAGCGCGTAGTTCTGGAACACCATCGCGATGTCCCGGTCCTTCGGCGGCAGGTGGGTCACGTCGCGGTCGCCGATCCGGATGGCGCCGCCGTTGACGTCCTCCAGGCCGGCCAGCATGCGGAGGCTGGTCGACTTGCCGCAGCCGGAGGGACCGACCAGGACGAGGAACTCGCCGTCGGCGATGTCCAGGTCCAGCGCGTCCACCGAGGGCTTGGTCGCCCCGGGGTAGACACGGGTCGCCTTGTCGTACGTCACAGAAGCCATGGTCGTGCTCTCCTCCACCGGCAGGAACGTGCCGGACGATCCGAGTAAAGGGCGGGTGGTGCCGCTTCCGCCGGCCGCCCCAGTGGTCTGAACCACTGGACGAACCGACTCCCGGCGACGCTACCTGCGCTTCCGCCGCTTGTCAGCCCCCGGTCGGCCCGATTTCGGCATCGGTTCCATCACGCCCGCCCCTCCCGCCCGGCCCCCGGATATCCCCACACCGCCCGCGCCCCGCCCGGTAGACTGCCCCCGGTGCCGCCGTGACCTCGTCGCGGACGGTCACCATGCCTCCTTAGCTCAGCTGGCCAGAGCACCGCTCTTGTAAAGCGTAGGTCGTCGGTTCGAATCCGACAGGGGGCTCCGAAGGTCCCTCCTCGAAGGCCCCCCGGCATGCCGCCGGGGGGCCTTCGTCGTTCCGTCAGGGGCGCGTCGGGCGGAGGCGGCGCAGGGTGAGGGCGGGGGCGTGGGCGGTGAGGAGTTCGGCGGCGCGGCGGTAGGAGAGGCGGGCCCGGCGGGTGTGGGGGCAGCGGTCGGCGGCGGGGGTGGCGGCCGGGGCGCGGCGGGTGGTGAGGAAGAGCGGGCCGGTGGTGCGGCCGGCCAGGAGCAGGGGGAGCAGCCGGGCGGTGGCGGCCTGCCAGCCGAGCGGCGGGGCCGGGGGCCGGGTGCGGCGGTGGACGAGGTCGAGGTCGTCGACGTCGAGGGCGAGGACGGTCCCGACGGTGGCGCCGCTCTCGTGCAGGAGGCGCCAGAGGACCTGTTCGCGCAGCGGGGCGCGGAGCGCGAACAGGGCGCGGAGCTCGTCCGGGGCGAGCGGGGCGGGGCCGTCGGCGGGGGCGGGGAGGGGGTGGTGGCGCAGGCCGTCGGCGGGGTCGGTGCGGATCCAGCCCTGTGCGCGCCACCAGGCGAGGGCGGCGCGCAGGGTGGAGAGCTCGCGGTTGAGGGTGCGCGGGTCGGTGGCCGGCGAGCGGTGGCCGACGGCGGCCCGGAGGCGGTCGGCGGCCTCGGGGCGGTCGAGCAGGGCGAGCGGCAGGACGGGCGGGCGGGAGCGGCGCCGTTCGGCCCCGGTGGGGGCGGGGCGGCCGGCCAGTGCCCAGGCCCAGGTGCGCAGGGCGATCCGGTAGACGCGGCGGGAGCCGTCGCCGAGCCCGGAGGCGGCCAGGTAGCGCTCGACGGCGACGGCGTACTCGACCGGGGGCGGGGGAGCCATTCGGACCTGCTTTCCGCAGTAAACGACGAGGAGTGGGGCCGGGGAGAGAATAGCCCGTGGCGCAGTAAAGAGCAGGTGGAACAGGGTTTTCCGGGGTATTTACTGCGGCGGCGAGGGGGCTGGTGGAAATTGACGGTAAAAGGCTCAGGTTTTTCTCCGGAAAGCCTTGCCGGGGGTTTCCGTCCGTGGGCAGACTGAGCGACCATGACAGGGGAGAAGGAGCGTGCTCCGGCCCGCCGCCGGCGGCTGACCGGCCGTCTGGCCGTGCTGGGCGAGCGCGATTTCAGGTGGTTCTTCGCCGGGTACGCGACCTCGCTGCTCGGCTCCTCCATGGCGCCGGTCGCGGTGGCGTTCGCGGTGCTGGACGGCGGGGGCGGCGGAACGGAACTGGGCTGGGTGATGGCCGCCCGGATCCTGCCGATCGTGCTGGTGATGGTGGCCGGCGGGGTGGTCGCGGACCGGCTGGGCAGCCGCCGGGTGATGCTGGCGGCGGACGTGCTGCGCTGCGCGGTGCAGGGCGCCTTCGCGGCGCTGCTGATCGGCGGGCACGCGCCGGTGGCGGCGATGGCGGCGCTGGTCGCCGTCTGGGGCCTCGGCGAGGGGGTGTTCCTTCCGGCGCTGGGCGCGCTGGTGCCGGCCCTGGTGCGCCGCGAGGAGCGCCTGCCGGACGCCAACACGCTGCTGGGGCTGGCCCGTTCGGTGTCCACGGTGGCCGGCCCGGCACTCGCCGGAGTGATCACCGCCGGGTTCGGGCCGGGGGCGGTGCTGCTGATCGACGCGGTGACGTACGGGGTCGGGGCGCTCGCGCTGGCCCGGCTGTCCGCGGTGGCGCCGGCCGGCCCGGACGGCGCCGGGGACTCGCTGTGGACCGATCTCCGGGACGGCTGGGGCGAGTTCCGCTCCCGGCGGTGGCTCTGGGTGACCACCGTGCAGATGGCGCTGTTCAACCTGCTGGTCTGGGCGCCGTTCCTGGTGCTGGGGCCGCTGACCGCGCAGCGCGAACTGGGCGGGGCGCGGGCCTGGGGGCTGGTGATGGGCGTGTACGGGGTCGGCGCGGTGCTGGGCGGGCTGCTGATGCTCGGGCGCCGGCCCGGCCGGCCGCTCGCGGTGGCGACGGTGGCGACGCTCGGCTGGGCGCTGCCCTCGGCGGCGCTCGCGGCCGGGCTGCCGCCGGCCTGGACGGCCGCGGCGGCGCTGGTGGCGGGGGCCGGATCGGCGGTCTGCGGCTCGCTGTACGACTCGACGCTGCAGAGCTGGGTGCCGGCGGAGGTGCTGGCGCGGGTGACGGCCTTCGGCGGGCTGGGCGCGTTCGTGCTGGGGCCGCTGGGCCTGGCGGCGGCCGGACCGCTGGCCGACCGGGTGGGGGTGGCGGCCGTGCTGGCCCTCGGTGCGGGGTGGCAGCTGGTGGCCGGGGCGGCGGTGCTGGCGGTGCGCGACGTGCGCGGCCGGCGCTGGGAGGAGCCGGACGGGGGAGCGGTGCCGGGGGCCGGGCGGCCGGCCCCGACGGCGGCGGGTGCCGGCTGAGCCGGACGGTCGTACCGTGGAGGGGTGCGGGGGCGAACGGAGGAGGCAGGACATGCCCGGTTCTCTCACCATCAGCCACCACGAGACGGCCGCGACCCTGGACCACGCGGACGCCGTGCGGCTCGCCGCCGTCCTGGACGAGCTGGCGTACCTGCTGGGGATCCCGGGGCCGAACCGGATCAACGACGCCCAGCTCGCCGCCCTGTGCGAGGGGCGGGCCCCGGACCGGGCCGACCTGGCGCGGTGGTCGCGCGGGCTCGCCGCGGCGCTGAGGGGCCGGCGCCCCTGACCGCGCAGGTGTCGGAGCACCCGCCGGACCCGCCGTACGATGGCGCGCGGGGCGGGTGGTCCGCGCGCACCGCGGAGGGCGGGGGGAACGACGTGGCAGAGCGTACGGCGCCGATGGCCTGGCTGACGGTGGACACCCCGTTGCCGAGCGGCCCGCTGCACGTCGCGGTGACCGCGCAGGGCGTGGCGGCCGCCGGCTACCTCGGCCGGGAGGGCGAACTCCCGCGCTGCGCCGACGAGTCGAAGATCTCCGCGGTCACCGGCCGGGTCGGCGAGTACCTCGCGGGCCGCCGCCGGCAGCTGGACCTGCCGATCGACTGGAGCCTGAGCACCGGCCCGCACCGGGCGGTGCTGCAGACGCTGCTGCGCGAGGTGCCGTTCGGGAGCACCATCACCTACGGCGAACTCGCGGACCGCAGCGGGGTGTTCGGCGAGATCGAGGAACCCGGGCTGGCGGCCCGGACGGTCGGGCAGATGATGGCCGCCAATCCCGTCGCGCTGCTGGTGCCCTGCCACCGGGTGGTGGCGGCGGACGGGATCGGCGGCTTCGGCGGCGGCCGGGTCGGGATCGACGTGAAGCGCTGGCTGCTCACCCTGGAGGGTGTGCTCGATCCGACGCTGGACTGGAACGGCCCGCTCTAGCGGCCGTGGTGACGGGCCGTCAGTGCACCAGCCGGCCGGCGCCCGCCGCCAGTCCGGCCGGCCCGCCCGGGGCGAGCGGCGGCAGCACCGGCTGGATCCCGGAGACGAGGGTGTACTCGATGCCCGCCGGGTCCCCGGTCCACTCGGTGTCCGGCCGTTCGCCGAGCGCCAACTGCACCGCGTTCCAGGGCAGGTTGAGCCCGCACAGGCGCAGCTGGTGCAGCCCGCCGGAGGGCCGGGTGTTGACGTCGATGACCACCGGGTCGCCGCGCAGGTGCCGGAACTGCACGTTGGAGAGGTAGGCCATCCCGGTGGCCTCGACCAGCCGGCGGGCGGGTTCGAGGTACTGGGGCGCGGTGGTGAAGCTGCGCCGGCGGCGGTGCTTGCTGCGGCCGACGGCGGCGAGCAGGGTGCCGTCCAGGTCGGCGAGGCAGTCCACCGAGACCTCGGGGCCGTCGAGGTAGGGCATGACCAGCAACTCGGTGGTGGCGTCCGGGTTCTCGCGGGCCGCCCGGTCGAGCGCGGCGACCACCTGGTCGACCTGGACGCGGCTGTCCCAGCCGGCCAGCCGGTGCAGTCCGAACGGCTCACGGGTGAGGACCCGGAAGCCCTCGCCGCCGGCGCCCGAGGCGGGCTTGAGGCAGGCGGTGAGGCCGGACTCCTCGATCCGGTCGACGGCGGCGACCAGGTCCCCGGCGGTGCGCACCAGCCACCAGGGCGGGGTGGGGAGTCCGGCGTCGGCCATCGCCGCGTAGCCGTCGGCCTTGCTCTCGAAGGCGGCGATCGCGGTGGCCGGCGGGCAGGCGAGGGCGGTGCCGACGGCCTCGAACTCCTGGCGGTGCAGGGATATCGCGAGCTGGTGCAGCCGGGGCACGAAGACGTCGACGCGGTGGCGGGCGCAGTGGTCGAGGGCGAAGGCGACGTAGGCGTCGGGGGTGAGGTCGGCGGGTTCCAGGCCGGCCGTGTCGGCGGCGGCGAGGACGGGGGAGTCGGGGTCGGCGTGCGTCGCGTGGATCCGGACCGGGCGCGGGGCGGCGCGCAACTGTTCGATGAAGAACACGTTCTCGGCGTACGTGCGGTTGAGCCAGACGGTGACGGGGGCGCTCATGGGGCCTCCCAGGGCAGGGGTGAACGAGGGGAAGGGCTGTCTCGCGGCCGCGCTCGTCCAGTGGCCCGTGGCCCTTTGAGGTGGCACCTTAGCGGCCTCCCGAACGGGCGCGTACGCGGGGTGGGCCGGTGGCGCACGGTCCGGGGAAGCAGACCGGAGGGTTTCATTCCGGAAAGAATTAGATCACTTGATCGAATGAATATCGATCAGACATTCTATTCGTACTATTTTTTCGGTTATCCCGACCACCCGAAAGAGTGATTGCGGCGCCCCTCCGAACGGGGTCACCATGATTGTTGCAAGTTGCAAGGCGACACTTCATCGGGTACGGGCACGCGAAGGGCTTCCTATGTCGACCGAAACCAACGTCGGTATTCCTGCACCGGGCGGTGAAGCACAGGCCGGGGAGCAGCAGAGTCTTGCCACGGCCGCCGCGCGGAACCTCGCGACGACGACCAAGTCCGCGCCGCAGATGCAGGAGATCAGCCCCCGTTGGCTGCTCAGGGCGCTCCCCTGGGTCCAGGTCTCGGCCGGCACCTACCGCGTCAACCGCCGGCTGCGGCACGCCGTCGGCCGCGGCCGGGTCAGCTTCGACCGGACCGGCAGCGAGGCCCGGATCCTGGCGCCGACCCTGCGCGAGGTGCCGGTGCTGCGCGGCTTCCCGGACGACGCCGTGCTGGAGGAACTGGCCGGGCGGTTCGTCCAACGCGAGTTCTCCGCGGGTGAGGTCCTGGTCTCGGCGGGGTCGCCGATCGACGAGGTCTTCATCATCGCGTACGGAAAGCTGAGCCGCCTCGGTACGGGCAAGTACGGCGAGGAGGCCGTCGTCGGCACCCTGGCCGACGGCGACCACCTGGGCGACGAGGTGCTCCAGCAGGAGAACGCCACCTGGCCCTACGCCGTCCGGGCGGACACCGCGGGCACCCTGCTGTCCCTGCGGTTCTCCGACTTCCAGCAGCTCGCCGACCGCTCCGAGGCGCTCCAGCTGCAGGTCATGGAGTACCTGGCCGGGTTCCAGCAGCCGCAGAACAAGCACGGCGAGGCGGCGATCGACCTCTCGGCCGGCCACCACGGCGAGTACGAGCTGCCCAGCGCCTTCGTGGACTACGAGCTCAAGCCGCGCGAGTACGAGCTGAGCGTCGCCCAGACGGTCCTCAAGGTGCACACCCGGGTGGCCGACCTCTACAACCAGCCGATGAACCAGACCGAGCACCAGCTGCGGCTGACCATCGAGGCCCTGCGCGAGCGCCAGGAGCACGAGCTGGTCAACAACCCGGAGTTCGGCCTGCTCGCCAACGCCGACTACGACCAGCGCATCCAGACCCACTCCGGCCCGCCCACCCCGGACGACGTGGACGAGCTGCTGAGCCGCCGTCGCAGCACCAAGCTCTTCCTGGCCCACCCGCGGGCCATCGCGGCGTTCGGCCGCGAGTGCAACCGGCGCGGCCTCTACCCGGACACCGTCGAGGTGCAGGGCCGCCGGGTGTTCGGCTGGCGCGGGGTGCCGGTCTTCCCGTGCAACAAGATCCCGATCGTCAACGGGACCACCTCGATCCTCGCCATGCGCACCGGCGAGGACAACCAGGGTGTCATCGGGCTGCACCAGACCGGAATTCCCGATGAAGTCGAGCCGAGCCTTTCGGTGCGGTTCATGGGCATCAACGAGAAGGCCGTCATCTCCTATCTGGTGAGCGCCTACTACTCCGCCGCGATTCTGGTGCCGGACGCCGTCGGCGTGCTGGAGAACGTCGACATCACGCACCGCTAGGGCCGACCGCGGCGGGGCCGGCCCGACCCCGGGCCGGCCCGTCGCACCACCAAGGGGGAGGACCCATGGGAATGTTCATGCTGGAGCGCGACCATCGCGAGGGGAACGAGGCGCAGGACGTCCTCGCCCGCGCCCGCACCCTGGTCGACCCGGTGCTCCGGGCCGCCGTGGACTCGCTCCCCGGCACCATGCGCCGGGTCGCCGGCTACCACTTCGGCTGGTGGGAGGCGGACGGCTCACCGTCGACGGCGTCCTCCGGCAAGGCCATCCGGCCCGCCCTGGTGCTCGCCGCCGCCCAGGCCCTGGGCGGCGACCCCGCCGCGGCCACCGCCGCGGCGGCCGCCGTCGAGCTGGTGCACAACTTCACGCTGCTCCACGACGACATCATCGACCGGGACGAGACCCGGCGGCACCGCCCCACCGCCTGGCTGGTGTTCGGCACCACCGAGGCCATCCTGGCCGGGGACGCCATGCACGCGCTGGCCCTGCGGCTGCTCGCCGAGGACGGCCACCCGGCCGCGGGCGACGCCGTGCGCCGGCTGGCCGACTGCGTGGTGGAGCTCTGCGAGGGCCAGCAGATCGACTGCGCCTTCGAGCAGCGCAACGACGTCTCGCTGACCGAGTGCCTGGCGATGGCCGAGGCCAAGACCGGGGCGCTGCTCGGCGCCGCCTGCGCCATGGGCGCCCGGTACGCGGGCGGGTCGGAGGCGGCGGCCAAGGCGATGGACGGCTTCGGCCGGGAGATCGGCCTGGCGTTCCAGCTGATCGACGACCTGATCGGCATCTGGGGCGATCCGGCCGTCACCGGCAAGCCGGTCGGCGCGGACCTCCTGGTCCGCAAGAAGTCGCTACCGGTGGTCGCGGCGCTGGGCTCCGGCACGCCCGACGGGGCCCGGCTGGCCGAGCTGTACGCGCTGGAACGGCCGCTCACCGGGGAGGAGTTGGCCGACTGCGCGGCCGCCGTCGAGGGCGCCGGCGGGCGCGCCTGGGCCCAGGGGGAGTCCTGCGACCGGATGGCGGCGGCGATGACCCAGCTGGCCCTCGCGGTGCCCGAGCCGTCGGCCGCCGACGAGCTGCTCGCGCTCGCCGAGCTGGTCACCCGCCGCACCCACTGAGCCGGCGCCCGCCGGGGCAGCGGGACGCCGCGAGGGGCGCCGGGGGTGCGGGGGCACCGGGGGAGCGGCCCGGCCGCCGCCTGCCCGCCGGGCGGGACCGGTCCCGCCCGGTCAGCGCGCCGGGGCGAGCGCCTCCAGCAGGCGCCGCTCCTTCGCCGGCTCGATGCCGTGCAGGATCCGGCCGCGCTTGCGCCCGTCCGGCTCCGTGTCGTCCGCCGGCCCGCGCTGCCGCAGCCACTCCCAGGTGTCCGCGGCGGTCTCGGCGAAGGGCCGGCAGCGCAGCCCGGCCGCCTCGGCCCGGCGGGTGTCGGCCCGCCAGGTGCCCGCCGCCTCCGGTACGTCGGGCATCCAGAGCGGCAGCTCGCTCCACGGCCGGACGCTGTCCGGTCCCTCGGCCGTCAGCGGCCCGTCCGCGACCCAGACGAGTTCGACGCTGCCGTCACCGGCCGCCGCGGCGCAGCCCGCCAGGAACTCTCCGTAGGTGAGCCGGCCGGGCGGCGCCGTGGTGATGAAGCGGCCGGCCGTGCCCGCCGTCAGCCGGTCCAGCCCGAACACCGCGAAGTCCCGGACATCGATCAGCTGCATCGGCCGCCCCGGCTCGCCGGGCGCCAGCACCCGCCCGCCCCGGGCCATCCGCTCCAGCCACCACGGCAGCCGGCCGCCCTGCTCGTGGGGGCCGATCAGCAGCCCGCTGTTGAGGAGCAGCGCACGGCCGGCGCCGAAGTGCTCCAGGACGGCCCGCTCGCAGCCGGCCTTGAGGGCGGTGCCGAACTCCTGCCCGGGCGGGGTGTCGGCCGGACACGGGTGCCGCGGGGAGGTCTCGTCGACCACCCGGGCCGGCCAGTCGGTGAAGGCGTGGACGGAGGAGACCAGGGTGTAGTGGCCGGCGCGGTCGCGCAGCAGCCGGGCGGACCGCGCGGCCTGGGCGGGCTGCTGGGCCGAGGTGTCGACCACGGCGTCCCAGGACCGCCCCTCGGCGAGCCGGGCCAGGTCGTCGGCCGCGTCGCGGTCGCCGCGCACCGCCTCCACACCGGGCAGGTCGGAGGCCGTGCGGCCGCGGTTGAAGGTGGTGACCTCGTGGCCGCGGGCGAGGGCTTCGGAGGCGAACGCCCGCCCCAGGAAGGACGAGCCGCCGAGCAGAAGGATCTTCATACCGGCAAGGCTGTCCCGGCCTCCACTGCCGCATACCGGCGTTCGCCACGGGCGGAGGCCGGTGCCCGTCCGGGCGGCCCCGGACGGCCGGGGGAGGGCCCGCGTCGGCCGAGATGCCGACCCCCGGGGGCCCGCATAGCATCCGATTCGTACTGGTACGTCCCTTCGCCCCGTCCGTCACGCAGCCGCCGCGCCCCGCCCCGGGGCACGGCGCAGGGAAGAGCGCCACCATGGTCAACCCGGCACTCGTGGACCCGGACACCATCCGCGCGACCGCCGCCGAGGCGTGGATCCGCGGCTACCCGGTCCTGCAGAACTACCGCACCCTGTACACCCAGGCACTGGACGACGCCGACCCGCGCCACACCGGCGGCTTCGGCGTCTTCCGGCACTACCCGCGCCCCGCCACCCCGGCCGACACCGACGTCGTCACGCCCAACAACGACACCCCGTACTCCTGGGCCTGGCTCGACCTGCGGACCGAACCCTGGGTGCTCTCCGTCCCCGCCACCGACCGCTACTACGTCCTGCCGGTGCACGAACTCGACACCGTCTACGCCGGGTTCGTCGGCTCCCGGACCACCGGGCAGGAGGCCGGCGACCACCTGGTGGCCGGCCCCGACTGGCACGGCGAACCCCCGCCCGGCGTCAGGAGCGTCATCCGCACCACGACCCGGCTGGCCGGCATCCTCGGCCGCACCCACCTCGGCGGGACGTCCCCCGCGGACATCGCGGAACTCGCCGCGCTCCAGCAGCAGTACCGCCTCCGTCCGCTGCACGCCTACGCCGGCACGCCGGAGCCCGAGCCCGCCCCGCAGCCCGTCTGGCCGGTCTGGCGCGACGAGGTGCTCGACACCGTCGAGTTCTTCGTCTTCCTCGACTTCCTGCTCGGCTTCCTGCCCGCCGAGGCCGCCGCGCCCGAGGAGGACGGGCTGCGCGGCCGGCTGGCCGACCTCGGCATCGACGGCCGCGGCGAGTTCGAACCGGCCGCCCTGCCCCTGGCGGTCCGCGCCGAGATCGAGCGCGGCATCGCCGACGCCAAGGCCGGACTCGCCCGTGCCGCCACCCGCGCGGAGTCCTCCGTCGGACTCTTCGGCACCCGCGAACAGCTCGGCACCCGGTACCTCGACCGGGCGGTCGGCGCGCTCACCGGCCTGTACGGGCTGCCCGTCGAGGAGGCCTGGTACGGCGGCTGGCAGGCCGACGCCGCCGGCCACCGCCCGCCCGACGCGAGCGAGCACGACCACCTGCTGCGCTTCCCGCCGGACGCGCTGCCGCCCGCCCGGCACTTCTGGTCGGTGACCATGTACGCGCTGCCCGGGCTCCACCTGGTCGACAACGCCCTGGACCGCTACTCCGTCGGCGACCGCACCCCCGGCCTGGTCCACGACCCGGACGGCGGGCTCACCCTCTACGTCCAGCACAAGCGGCCCGCCGACGCCGACCACTCGGCCAACTGGCTGCCCGCCCCGGACGGCCCGTTCACCGTCGTGATCCGTCTCTACGGACCGGACGCGTCCGTGCTCGACGGCCGCTGGACGCCACCGCCGCTCACCCTGCGCTGACCCCCGCCCCCGCCCCCGCCCGCCCGGCACCGGGAAGGACCCCCATGAACCAACCCGAGCTGGAGGCCCTGGCCGCCGACGCCTACGTCTACGGCTATCCGCTGGTCGCCGGCCTCACCACGGTCGACCGCTTCGTGCACGGCGGCCTGGGCGTCCTGCCGCCCACCCCGTTCAACCGCTTCGCCCACGCCACCCGGCTGGCGGGCCCGGACGACGACTTCGCCTCCGTCAACAACGACGTCCTCTACTCGGTCGCCCCCCTCGACCTCTCCGAGGGCCCGCAACTGCTGCACCTGCCCGACACCGCAGGCGCCTACCACGTGCTGCAGTTCGTCGACGCGTGGACCGACAACTTCGCCTACCTCGGCAGCCGCGCCACCGGCGGCGCGGCCCGCACCTGGCTGGTCGTCCCGCCCGACTGGCACGGCACCCCGGCCGACCCCGACCGGGTGATCGCCGCACCGACCACCGTCGCCACCCTCGTCGGCCGCTTCGCCTGCGCCGGGCCGGACGACCTCCCGCGGGTCCGGGCCCTCCAGGAGGGGCTCGTCCTCGAACCGCTGGAACCCGGCGGAGTCGCCGCCGGACTCCCCGCCCCCGACCCCGACGTGCCCGAGCGGCTGGCCTTCTTCGAACGGCTCCGGGTCTGGCTGGCCGCCTACCCGCCCGCCGCCGCCGACCGCGACTACCAGCAGCGGTTCGCACCGCTCGGCCTCCTCGACACCGGTCCCTCGCCGTACCGCGCCGCCGCCCCCGACTGGACGCTCGCCCTGGCGACCGGACTCGCCGCCGGGCGCGAACGCGTCGAGGACGCCACCCGGCCGCCCGAGGACCACCCGCCCGGCGAATGGCGCGCCGCCCTCCACCTGTTCGACCACAACACCGCCTTCCTCGGCCCCGGCACCCGCGACGAACCCGAGTGGCGGATCCCCGACCGCCGCGCCGCCTACCTCAGCCGGGCCGCCGCCGCCCGCGCCGGCCTCTGGGGCTGCCACGCCTACGAGGCCCTGCACGCCGGCACCACCGACGACGCCGACGGCCGCCCCCTCGACGGCACCCACCCGTACACCCTGCGCTTCCCGCCGGACGGGCTGCCGCCGGCCGAGGAGTTCTGGTCCCTCACCGTGTACGGCCTCCCGGACCAGCACCTGGTCGCCAACCCGGCCGCCCGCTACGCGATCGGCAGCCGCACCCCCGGCCTGCGCCCCGACCCGGACGGCGGCCTCACCCTCCACCTCCGCCACGAGCGCCCCACCGCCCCGTCCGAGGCGGCGAACTGGCTCCCCACCCCCGCCGGCCCGTTCCGCCCGGTGATCCGCCTCTACCGCCCGGGCCCCACCGTCCTGGACGGCACCTACCGCCTCCCGCCGCTGCGCCGGGCGTAGGGCGCGTCCCACCAGGAAGGACGCGCGATGGGTGATGCCGTCGGCCGGATGCTGGCCTCGGCCGCGGGCATCGCGATCACCCCGATGGCGCTGATCGCGACCGTCCTGCTGCTCGCCACGCCCCGGGGCCCGGCCAACGGGACGGCGTTCGCCGCCGGCTGGGCGGCCGCGCTGACGGCGGTGACGGCCCTCGTGGTGCCGCTCGGGTCCGGGCTCGCCGGGGACGTCGCCGGCCCGGACTGGTCGTGGTGGTTCGAGCTGGCCGTGGGCGGTCTGCTCCTGCTGCTCGGCGCGCGCCAATGGTGGGACCGCCCCCGCGAGGGCCGGGTGCACGGGCCGCCGGCCTGGATGCGGACGGTCGACCGGTCCACCCCCGCCCGGTCCGCCGCCCTGGGGGCGGCCCTGCTGGCGGGCGACCCGAAGAACCTGCTGCTGGCCGTCGCCGCCGCCGTCGCCGTCGGAACCGGCGGCAGCCCGGCCCCCGGCAAGGCGGGGGCCGCCGCGCTGCTGGTGCTGATCGGGTCGCTCGGCACCCTGCTGCCCCTGGCCGTCCATCTCCGCGGCGGCCCCCGCGCCACCCGCCGGCTGGACGAGTGGAGGGCCTGGGCCGCCACCCACAACACCGCGATCCTGCTCACCCTGCTCCTCACCCTCGCCACCGCCCACCTGGGCACCGCCCTGTCGGGCCTCACCACCTGACCCCGACCCGGCCGCCGCGGTGCGGCACGCGGTTCGCGGGGCGGCGTCCTGGGGTTGTGGCCTGATCGTGGGCGTCGTCCTCGTGCGGCGGAGGTGTGCGGCCTCATCGGGGCGTGGGACCCGGGGTGGCGGTGGACGTGGACGTGGACGTGGAGGGGGAGGGGGAGGGGGAGGGGGAGGGGGACGGGGACGCCGGAGCGGTCGGCTCGGGCGTCGGTGTGACTGTCGGCGTGGGAGCCGGCGTCGGCGTCGGCGTGGCGCTCGGGGACGGGGTGGTCGTGGGGGCCGGGGTGGGGGCGGTGGGGCTCGCGGTGGGTTCGGCGGTGGCGGGGGCCGTCGGGGACGGGGTGGCGCCGCCGCGGTGCCGGGGGCCGCCCTCCAGGGTGACCACCGCCTGCGAGGGCGGCAGCGCGATCCGGGCGGTCCAGCGGGTCGCGGGGGCGAGGTCCTCGTCGACGCCGACGATCACCGTGATCCGCTGTCCGGGCGCGAGCGTGCCCGCGTCGCGGCTGAGCCGCAGCCAGGGTGCGTCCACGACGGCGTGCCAGTGGATCTCGGTGCCGCCGGAGTTGGTGAGGGTGAGCACCGTGCGGTTGCCGTACTCGCCCGCCTCGACGGTCAGCAGACCACCCGACGCGGGCGCCTCCTCCGCCGCCCCGCCCGTGCCGCCCGCCCCTCCCGCGCCGCCCACCGGGGCGGCGGGGACCGGCGTGGGCCCGGCCGCCGGGGCGGCGACCAGGGCGGGGCCGCCGAGCGCGCTCGCCCCGTGCGCCGGGACCGGGACCAGCGGCCCCTGGACCCCGGGCAGCAACGTTTCTGCAGTGAGCGGTCCTGCCCCCGCCAGCTCCATCCCGGCCACCGCCGGACCGGACCCGCGGTAGGCCCCGCCCGCCGCCCCGATCGCGGCGCCGACCGCCCCGGTGGACCCCGGGGAGCCACCGGCGGTCGCCGCGCCGCCCGCCGGTCCGCCCACCCGGCCCCCCGTCGAACCCCCTGCCGCACCCCCCGCCGAGCGCTCCCCCTCGACCCGGACCGAGGAGACCGCCGCCACCCCGGGCCCGCCGCCGCCCCGGTGCCCGGCCCACAGGGCGACGACCGGCGCGGCCAGGACGGCGGCCAGCACCCCGGTGGTCACCACCCGCCGCCGCACCGTCGGCCCCCGCCCGGCGTCCGGCGCGCGGTGCCGGGGGAACCCGCCCTGGTCGAAGCGGAGCCCGGGCTCGGCCACCGGCGCGGGCGCGCCCGCCCCTCGCCCGGGCCGCCGGGCCGCCGAGGGCAGGAACACGACGGTCCCGCCCGGGAGCCCGCTGCCGCCGGACGGCGCGGCGAGCACCGGCAGCCCGGACAGGCCCGCCGTCCCGTCCTCCGGGACCTCGCCCGCGACCCGCTCCGCCGTGCCCCGGCAGGTCGGGCAGTCCACCACGTGCTGCACCAGCTCCCGGCGTAACGCGGGGCCGAGCACCCAGTCCCGCCAGCTCTCCGCCCCCGCGCCGCCGAGCCGGTCCAGCTCGGGGCAGCTGCCGACGCCGAGCACCAGCAGGGCGGCCCTGGTCCGGCCGACCTCGGCCCGTGCGGAGGCGAGCAGCGCCCGGACGGTCTCGAACGGCTGTCCGAGGACGGCCGCCACCTCGATCGGGGTGAGCCGGTGCCGGACGGCCAGCTCCAGGGCCTCGCGCTGCTCCGGGCCGGTGCCGGCCGCCTCGGGCCAGGCCAGCGAGGCCAGTTCGCGCCGCCGCCGGACCGCCTGCGCCCCGCCGTCCCGGCCCGCCCCGCTCCGGTCGCCGCCCGTGGCCGTGCCCGCCGCCCCGTCGGCCAGCCGCCGCAGGCAGCAGTACCGGGCCAGCGAGTACAGCCAGGCCCGGACCAGCCCGGGTTCGGCGAGCCGGCCGCCGTGCCGGACCGCCAGCTCGCGCACCTCCCGCAGGGCGGCCTCGGCGGCGTCGTGCTCGCACAGCACCGAGAGGCAGTAGGTGAAGAGGCCGTCCACCTGTCGCTCGTACGCCGCGAGGACGGCGTCGCGCGGCCCTTCCGTACTCGTCGTCACCCGTCCGACGGTAGAGAGCGCACCAGCCCTGCCCGGGTGATTCCGCCCGGTTGTACTTCTTTCGGGTAACAACATCGCCCATGCGTGGACCCCGCCCGGCGGCCCCGCGGGTCCCGGCCCCGGCCCACTGCTCCGCCCGCCGCCCGGCCCGCTGCTCCGCCCGTCGCCCCGCCCTGTCGTACCCAGGCGCTACGGTGACCGCATGGCTGCCCGTACCAAGACCACCGCCAAGCCGCGCCCGGCCTACCGCTGCACCGAGTGCGGCAACCAGCTGCCCAAGTGGGTCGGCCGCTGCCCGGAGTGCAACGCCTGGGGCACGGTCGAGGAGTACGGCGCGGTGCCGATCCGGACCACCGCCGCCGGCCCGGTGAGCGCGCCCGCCCGCCCGATCGCCCAGGTGGACGGTCAGGTGGCGACGGCGCGCTCCACCGGCGTGCCCGAGCTGGACCGGGTGCTCGGCGGCGGCCTGGTCCCGGGCGCCGTGGTGCTGCTGGCGGGCGAGCCCGGCGTCGGGAAGTCCACCCTGCTGCTGGACGTCGCCGCCAAGGCGGCCACCGCCCAGCACCGCACCCTCTACGTCACCGGCGAGGAGTCGGCCGGCCAGGTCCGGCTGCGCGCCGACCGGATCAACGCGCTCTCCGAGCACCTCTACCTGGCCGCCGAGTCCGACCTCGGCGCCGTCCTCGGCCACATCGAGGCGGTCGGCCCCGGTCTGCTGATCCTGGACTCGGTGCAGACCATCGCCTCCGCCGAGCTGGACGGCGCACCCGGCGGCCCGGCCCAGGTCCGCGAGGTGGCGGGCGCGCTGATCCGGGCCTCCAAGGAGCGCGGCATGGCCACCCTGCTGGTCGGCCACGTCACCAAGGACGGCCAGATCGCCGGCCCCCGCCTGCTGGAGCACCTGGTGGACGTGGTGCTGAGCTTCGAGGGGGACCGGCACGCCCGGCTGCGGATCATCCGCGGGGTCAAGAACCGCTACGGCGCGACCGACGAGGTCGGCTGCTTCGAGCTGCACGACGAGGGCATCGAGGGCCTGGCCGACCCGTCCGGCCTCTTCCTGACCAGGCGTGACAAGCCCGTGCCGGGCACCTGCCTGACCGTGACCCTGGAGGGGAAGCGGCCGCTGGTGGCCGAGGTGCAGGCGCTGATGGTGGATTCGCAGATCCCCTCGCCGCGCCGGACCACCTCCGGCCTGGAGTCGCCCCGGATCGCGATGATCCTGGCCGTGGTCGAGCGTCACGGCGGGGTGAAGCTCGGCAAACAGGACATCTACACCGCCACCGTCGGCGGGGTGAAGCTCTCCGAGCCCTCGGCGGACCTCGCGGTGGCGCTCGCGGTGGCCAGTTCCTCCTCCGACACCCCGCTGCCCAGCAACCTGGTGGCGATCGGCGAGGTCGGTCTGGCCGGCGAGGTGCGGCGGGTGACGGGTGTGCAGCGGCGGCTGGCCGAGGCGCACCGGCTGGGCTTCACCCACGCGCTCGTCCCGCCGGACCCGGGCAAGGTGCCGCCGGGCATGAAGGTGGTCGAGGTGGCCGACATCGGTGAGGCGCTGCGGGCGATCCCGGGCCGCCGCCGGGCCGCCGCCAGGCCGAAGGCTGAGTCCCCGTCGGCGCCGCCGGCGCCCCGCGCGCCCCGGCCGGCGGCCCACCCGGAGGAGCTCATGGACGGGTGGGAGCCGCTCGACTCCGACGAACTGCGCTGACCCAAGCCCTGTCGTTGCCGCACGCAGTTAGACTTTCCCCTGTCTCATTGGTGATAAGGCAGTACTAAGCGACAGAGCAACAGACCGCAGGCCGGCGCCCCGTGCGAGGGCGGGCGGTACGGGGTCGACCGGAGGAGTCACGTGGCAGCCAGCGACCGGGCGGACAAGTCCTCCCGCGAGGAGGCCCTGCTGCGGGCCTCCCTCACCGCCATCGCCCCCGGCACCGCGCTGCGCGACGGCCTGGAGCGGGTGCTCCGGGCCAACACCGGCGGCCTGATCGTGCTCGGCTTCGACAAGACCGTCGAGTCGCTGTGCACCGGCGGTTTCGTGCTCGACGTCGAGTTCACCGCGACCCGGCTGCGCGAGCTGTGCAAGCTCGACGGCGCCGTGGTGCTGGACAAGGACATCACCAAGATCGTCCGGGCCGGCGTCCACCTGATGCCGGACTCCACCATCCCGACCGACGAGACCGGCACCCGGCACCGCACGGCCGAGCGCGTCAACCGGCAGACCGGTTTCCCGGTGGTCGCGGTCTCGCACTCGATGCGGCTGATCGCCATGTACGTCAACGGCACCCGCCGGGTGCTGGAGGACTCCACCACCGTGCTGTCCCGCGCCAACCAGGCGCTGGCCACCCTGGAGCGCTACAAGCTGCGCCTGGACGAGGTGGCCGGCACGCTCTCCGCCCTGGAGATCGAGGACCTGGTGACGGTCCGGGACGTCACCGCCGTCGCCCAGCGGCTGGAGATGGTCCGGCTGATCGCCACCGAGATCGCCGGGTACGTCCTGGAGCTCGGCATCGACGGCCGGCTGCTCTCGCTCCAGCTGGACGAGCTGATCGCGGGCGTGGAGCCGGAGCGTGAGCTGGTCGCCCGGGACTACTTCCCGGAGCGCGCCGCCAAGAAGGGCCGGACCGTCAACGAGGTGCTGGCCGACCTGGAGGCGCTGACCCACGCCGAGCTGCTGGACCTCCAGACGGTGGCCAAGGCGCTCGGCTACTCGGGCTCGCCGGAGTCGCTGGACTCGGCGGTCTCGCCGCGCGGCTACCGGCTGCTGGCCAAGATCCCGCGCCTGCCCAACACGGTGATAGAGCGCCTGGTGGAGCACTTCGGCGGTCTGCAGAAGCTGCTGGCCGCGAGCATCGACGATCTGCAGACGGTCGAGGGCGTCGGCGAGACCCGGGCCCGCTCGGTCCGCGAGGGGCTGTCCCGGCTTGCCGAATCGTCCATTCTGGAGCGCTACGTCTGAGCCGGGCGCACCGCCCGTGAACGCCGGAGCCCGGACCGCCTGAGCGGTCCGGGCTCCCTGCTGTCGTGCCGTGCCGGTGAGGGCGGTTCAGTTCTCCAGGCGGATCGAGGAACGGGCCGAGGCCTGGCCGCCGGAGAGGCCGGTGAGGTCGGCGACCACCAGGTAGGTGCCGGCCGGGGCGGGCGCCGGGTCGGCGGTGGCGCACTGCGGCTTGCTGCGGACCCGGTCCCAGCTGAAGGTCTCGGTCAGCCCGCCGTTGGCGGGGAGCTGGACCCAGCTGCTGTTCTTGTCGGCCGGGCAGTCGCCGGAGGACCAGATGCGCTCGCCGTTGCTGGCGGTGACGGTGATCGCCGAGGCGGTCCGGCCGAGGTCCAGCCGGCAGGTGGTGGCCGAGGAGTTGTTGATGGTCAGTGCCAGCTTGGGCTTGTCCTTGGGCTGGTAGGCGTTCTGCGCGCCGGCCAGATTGAGCGTCACCTGCGAGGAGGCGCAGACCGGCAGGGCCATGATCTCCGGAGTGTTCACCGGGGGCGGGCCGCCGGTGCCGCCACCGCCGGTGCCTCCGCCGCCCGCGCCGCCGCCGGTGGCAGCGCCGCTCGCCCCGCCGGCCGCCGCCCCGCCCGCCGCGGGTGCCGGGCTGCCGCCGCCGGTGGTGCCGCCGGTGCTCACGCTGACGTCGCCGCCGCCCCCGCCGCCGACGGCACCGCCGGAGGCGCCGCCCCCGCTGCTGCCGCTGCCGGGGCGGGAGTTGTTGGCGGGCCCGGTCGGTGAGGCGCCCGGCGTGATCGCCTGGGCGGGCGTCTGGCTCTGCGACTGGGTCGGTGCGGCCTGCGCGGCCTTGTCCTTCGGGCCGTCGTCACCCCCGCCCTGATCGGTCATCAGCCAGATGACGAGGGCGGCGACCGCGACGACGGCGACGAGCACGACGATGCGCCGACGCCAGTAGATCGAGGCCGGCAGCGGTCCTACGGGTTGACGCAGAGAGGGCACGCCCAAACTCTACGAGACAGTGTGTGTCCCTTGACGCACCAACACCGCACAGTCACCCCTTCCTTCACATGATCCGCCATTTGCGCCGTTCGAGGGAGGCCGAATGGGGTGTTTTGCGCCCCGGTCCGGAACACCGTGATCCGCTTCGGCTCCCGACCCGGGCATGGGAGGATCGAAGGGTCATGGCTGCCATCACCGTCACCCCCGCCCTCCCCGCCCCCGCGACCCCGGCCGAAGCGCCGGAGCCCGCCGGGGTGCCGGGGCTCGCGCTGCCGCTGCCCGTCCTGCACACCACCGTCCTCGGCTGGTACGAGGAGAACGCCCGCGACCTCCCCTGGCGCACCCCGGACGCCTCGCCCTGGGCCGTGATGGTCAGCGAGTTCATGCTCCAGCAGACCCCGGTCAAGCGGGTCCTGCCCGCCTGGGAGGCCTGGATGGAGCGCTGGCCGACCCCGGCCGCCCTGGCCGCCGAGGCGCCCGGCGAGGCCGTCCGGATGTGGGGCCGGCTGGGCTACCCGCGCCGGGCGCTGCGCCTGCACGGCGCCGCCGTCGCGATCACCGAGGACCACGGCGGCGAGGTCCCGGACGACCACGCGACGCTGCTCTCGCTGCCCGGCGTCGGCGAGTACACCGCGGCCGCGGTGGCCTCCTTCGCCTTCCGCCGGCGGCACGTGGTGCTGGACACCAACGTCCGCCGGGTGTTCGCCCGTGCGGTGACCGGCGTGGAGTACCCGGCGCAGGCCACCACGGCGGCCGAGCGGCGGACGGCGACCGCGCTGCTGCCCGAGGCCGCCGGGACGGCGGCCACCTGGGCGGTGGCCGTGATGGAGCTGGGAGCGCTGGTCTGCACGGCCCGCGGGCCGCGGTGCGGGGACTGCCCGCTGTTCACCGTCTGCGCCTGGCAGCGGGCCGGCCGCCCGCCGTACGAGGGCCCGGCCCGGCGCGGGCAGTCCTACGAGGGCACCGACCGGCAGGTGCGCGGCAAGCTGCTCGCGGTGCTGCGCGAGGCGCACGGCGAGGTGCCGCAGGCCCGGCTCGACGCGGTCTGGCCGGACGCCGTGCAGCGGGCCCGCGCCCTCGACGGCCTGGTCGCCGACGGCCTGGTCGAGCCGGTCGAGCAGGGCGTCTACCGGCTGCCCCGGTAGACCCGCCGCTCCGGGCCCCGGACACGCGCGAGGGCCCCCGTCCGCCGGTGCGGCGGACGGGGGCCCTCGGCTGCGTCCGGTGTCAGATCGCGACGGCCTCGATGGTGTCGGCCGCGGGACCCTTCTTGCCCTTGCCGCCCTCGGCGTCGGCCGACGGGGTGCCGGCCCCGCGCAGCGGCACCTCGCGCATGAAGACCGCGGCGGCGACCGCGATCACCGCGACCGCGGCACCCCACAGGAAGACGGTGTGCATGCCGTTGGCCACCGCGTGGTGGTAGGCGTCCTGGACCGGCGCCGGCAGCGCCTTGAGCGCGGCCGGGCTCAGCTGCGCCGGGTCGCCGCCCTGGGCGGAGCCCGCCCCGGCGGCCGAACCGAGCCGCTCGTTCATGGTCTCGGTGACCCGGTTGTTGAACAGCGCGCCGAACAGCGCCACGCCGAACGAGCCGCCGATGGTGCGGAACAGGGTGGCGGTGGAGCTGGCCACGCCCATGTCCTTGAGCTCGACGCTGTTCTGCGCGACCAGCATGGTGATCTGCATCAGGAAGCCCATGCCGGCACCGAGCACCACCATCCAGCAGGCCGAGACGAAGCCCGAGGTGTCGGTGGAGAGGGTGGAGAGCAGCACCATGCCGGCGGTCATCACGACGGTGCCGATGATCGGGTAGATCCGGTACTTGCCGGTCTTGGTCACGGCCTGGCCGACCACCAGCGAGATCACCAGCATGCCGAACATCATCGGCATCAGCAGCAGGCCGGAGTTGGTCGCCGAGGCACCCTGCACGGTCTGCTGGTAGAGCGGCAGGAACACGGTCGAGCCGAACATCACGAAGCCGACCACGAAGCCGATGATCGAGACCAGGGTGAAGTTGAGGTTCCGGAACAGCGACAGCGGCAGCATCGGCTCCTGGACCCGCTGCTCGACGTAGCAGAAGCCGATCAGGGTGGCCGCGGCCAGCGCGGTCAGGCCGAGGATCTGCTTCGAGCCCCAGTCGTACTCCTGCCCGCCCCAGGTGGTGATCAGGGTGAGCGAGGTGATGCCGGTGGTGAGCAGCACCGCGCCGAGGTAGTCGATCCGGGCCTTGCTGCGGACCTTCGGCAGCTTCAGCGTGACGATCACGACGGCGAGCGCGACGGCACCGAGCGGCAGGTTGATGTAGAAGGTCCAGCGCCAGTTCAGGTGGTCGGTGATGAAACCGCCGACCAGCGGACCGCCGATGGTGGCCAGGGCCATCACCGCGGCGAACATGCCCTGGTACTTGCCGCGGTCGCGCGGCGGCACGAGCGCGCCCATGATCGACATCACGCCGACCATCAGACCGCCGGCGCCCAGGCCCTGGAGGGCGCGGAAGCCGATGAGCTCGTTCATGTCCTGGGAGAGGCCGGAGAGCGCCGAGCCCGCCAGGAAGATCACGATCGAGATGAGGAAGGTGCCCTTGCGGCCGTACATGTCGCCGAGCTTGCCCCAGATCGGGGTGGAGGCGGCGGTGGCCAGGGTGTACGAGGTGACCACCCACGACAGGTGCTCGGCGCCGCCGAGCTCGCCGACGATGGTCGGCATCGCGGTGCCGACGATCAGGCCGTCGAGCATGGCGAGCAGCATGGTGACGACCAGGCCGATCATGACCAGGCGGATCTCTCGGGCCGAGCGGGGCTGCTCCTCCTCGGCCGGTTGCTTCTCGGGGGCGCCGGTGTCGGCCTTTGGCTGTGACATGGGTGGGTGTCTCCCGGACAGGACGTCGGGCGACCGGCGCGGCCTGCGACGGCCTCCTTACTTGTCGCCCGGCTAGTTTGTGGACCGTCGGCACGGTAGGTTGTGCACTAGCCGGTCGTCAAGCCAGTTTTCGGGCAGGCGCCCTGGGCAGGAAGAATGGACGCAGGGGCGGCCGCCGAACGGATGTCCGCCGCTGCGCCGCGGCGGCCGTCGGCCGGTGCGGGGAACCGGATCACGACGCAGTCAGAGGCAGGCGATGGGCACGATGCACGGCCCCCGTAGCGACACCCGGGCGCGCATCGTCGCGGTGGCCCTGGAGCTCTTCTCCGAGCACGGGTACGAGCGCACCTCGCTGCGGGAGATCGCGGACCGCCTCGGCGTCACCAAGGCCGCGCTCTACTACCACTTCAAGACCAAGGAGGACATCGTCCAGGGCATCGTGGCGGCCACCGCCGCCCCGATCCACGAGCTGATCGCCTGGGGGCGCGAGCAGACCTGGACGCCCGAGGTGCGGGACGAGCTGATCCGCCGGTTCGCGGCCGGGATGTCCGAGCGGGCGCTGCTGCTGCGCTTCTTCCAGGAGAACCAGCCCGCCCTGCGCGACCTGCCGGCCGGGCAGGAGTTCCGGGACAGCATGATCGCGCTGGTCCGGCTGATGCACGGTCCGGGGGCGAGCTTCGAGGACCGGCTGCGCGCGGCGATGTCCCTGTTCACCATCAACTCGGCGCTCTTCCTGCTGCAGCAGGACAACCGGCCCGGGGCCGACCCCGCCGTCGCCGGGGTGCCGGTCGCGGAGGCCACCCGCGAGGAGGCGATCGTGGCCGCCCAGCACGTGGCGCTGGAGATCTGCCGGCTGATCGGCAGACCCGCGCCGACGGACTGAACGGCCGCGACCCGGTCCGGACGGGGGATCAGAAGTCGGTGACCCCGCGCGCGGACAGGTAGGCGATCGGGTTGATCACCTTGCCGTACTGGTTGGCGGAGCGAATCTCGAAGTGCAGGTGCGGCCCGGTCGAGTTGCCGGTGTTGCCGGAGCGGCCGATCTGCTGGCCGGCCGCGACGCGCTGGCCCGCCGACACCGAGATCGACGACATGTGGGCGTACTGGGCGTACCGGCCGTCCGCCAGCCGCAGCACGACCTCCTTGCCGTACGCGCCGTCCCAGCCGGCTGACACCACGGTGGCGTTGCCGACCGCGAGCAGCCGGGTGCCCGGGGAGACCGCGAAGTCCACGCCGGTGTGGTAGCCGGCCGCGTAGTGGACGTTGCGCACGCCGTACGGGTTGCTGGTCGGCGCGCCCGGGACCGGGGCGGACCACTGGGGGGCCGGAGCCGGAGCCGGAGCCGGAGCCGGAGCCGGAGCCGGCGCGGGCGCGGGGGCCGGGGCGGGTGCGGGCTCGGGAGCGGGCTCCGGGGCGGGCTCGGGAGCGGCGGGCGCCTCCGGAGCGGCGGGCTCCGGCTGCGGCTCGGCGGCCTGCTCGGTGCGCAGGTTGGCCGCGACCGCCACGTACTCCTGGGCCGAGTCCTGCTCGGACGGCAGGGTGTACGGGCTCGGGCCGGCGACCTGGACCAGCCCCGAGGCGGGCGACGCCCCGTGCGGCGCGGTGAACGCCGAGCTTCCGGGGGTGGTCGGGTCGACCGTCTGCGCCGAGGCGCTGCCCGAGGCGGCGAGGAGCAGGGCGCCGGTCAGCACGGCCGCACCGGCCGCGGCCGCGGTGGTGGAGTGGTTTCGGCCGGTCTGCCGGAGGAAGGAATCGGCGAGCCGGCACAGGGCCGGCCCCAGAGGCGGGACGGAAGGCATGGAGCTCGACCTCTTGTACGTACGGGGACAGCACACTGAGCCCGGTCGGGCGTGCTGAGCGGGGGACCACTCAGGTGTAACCGTCACCGAGCGGAGTCCCAAACCGTGTGACGTACTACGGCGTGTAGTCATCGTCGCGCCGGAATTCGATCCGACGGAGTAACGATCATGCGGTCGGATCGTCCGCTCATGGGCCGGCGGCCGGCGGGCCCCGCCCGGTCGCGCTACTACGCCCGCTCGTACCGGTCCCGCGGGTTGTGAGCAGCACCACCCGAGGGGTGGGTTTGAAGGCGCCCCGCGCGCCCGCCGCGCCCGGACACGAAGAATCCGGCCCGCCCCCGCGGGTGCGGGAGCGGGCCGGATCGGCTCAGCGGTGCCTGGTCAGGGACCGGGCGTCAGAGCTCGGTCGGATCAGTTGTCGACCGGGCGGACGCGGATCCAGGTCTCCAGGTAGTTCGAGGACTCGTTCTCGACCTCGATGCTGGTGCCCGTCTTCGGGACGATGACGCTGCTGTACGGGTTGTCCTTCGACCAGTAGGACTTCAGGTCGGAGAACTCGTCGACGCCCTTGGCCTTCGGGACGACCGTCTCGACGCCGGCGCGGTGCAGGGTCAGACCGTCGACCTTGCGGGAGCCGAAGGTGGAGTCGTAGCCGTTGATGCGCGGGCGCATCAGCGTGCCGTCCTTCCACTTCAGCGGGGTCGGGTGCGAGTCGACCGGCAGGATCAGGCCCTGGCCCGGGTGGTTGGTGACGTTGTTGTCACTCTGCGACTCGTCCCAGTACCAGATCAGCAGACCGGGCTGGTACGGGTAGTGCTCGACCCAGAGCGGCTTGTCCACGAAGCCGAAGTTGTACGGGCCGACCTTGAGGGTGCGGTCGTACGAGACGTACTGGCGGTTCTCCGCGATGTAGTACTGGTTGTAGTCGTTGGTGAACGACCCGGTGGTCCGCGAGAAGCCCTTGGCGGTCCAGCCGTTGTCACCGTTCTCGGCACCGTCGGTGAAGACGGTGGCGCCGTTGGCGGTCACGACCAGGTCGTCCAGCGCCAGGCCCTTGAGGTGCAGGCCGCCGTCGGTGACGTAGCGGAAGCGGACCTTGACGGCCTTGCCGGCGTAGGCGTCCAGCGGGAGGACGAGGTCGCCCCACTTGTCGCCCGAGCTGCCGGTCAGCGAGGCGTTGCCGGAGGGGTCCTTCGGCAGCGCGACGCCGTTGTAGGTGCCGGCGAGGGCGGTCCAGCTGGTGCCGCCGTCGGTGGAGACCTCGGCGTAGCCGTAGTCGAAGTCCTGCTCGATGTCGTACCAGGCCTTGGCCGCCAGCGAGGCGGAGGTCTTGCCGGTCAGGTCGATGTCGCGGGTCAGCGTGACGTTCAGGTCGTCCGCGCTGCCGCTCCACCACTCGTTCGCACCCGCGTAGGGCTTGTTGATGGTGGTGGTGACGGCCTTCTTCGGCAGGTCGACGACCAGCGCCTGCGGGAGCTTGCTGTTGTACTCCGCCGGGCCGATGTGGTGGGTCGACTCGGTGCCGGCCTTGGCCTTGTCGAACTTCAGCCAGCCGAGCTTGAGCTTGCTCCACGCGTCGAGGTCGTTCGGCATGTCGCCGATCGAGTTCTTGCCCTCGCCCAGCCAGGAGCCCGACGACATCAGCGACCAGAAGCCGACCGAGTTGTCGATGCCGCTGCCGGAGGTGTCGTAGAGGTCCGGCAGACCGAGGTCGTGGCCGTACTCGTGGGCGAAGACACCGAGGCCGCCGTTCTCGGGCTGCATGGTGTAGTCGCCGACCCAGACGCCGGTGCCGCCGACGGGGGTGCCGCCGAGCAGGTTGCCGGACGGGCCGGTGCTGCCGGCGCCGGTGCCGTAGACGTACGAGCGGTGGGCCCACAGGGCGTCAGTGCCCTGCTTGCCGCCGCCGGCCGACTGGTCCTCACCGGCGTGCACGATCTGGAAGTGGTCGATGTAACCGTCCGGCTCGTTGAAGTTGCCGTTGTGGTTGAAGTCGTACCGGTCCCACTGGTCGTACTGCGCGATGGTGGCCTTGATCTGCGCGTCCGTCTGGCCCTTGGCCTTCTGGTCGGCGACCCAGGTGTCGATCGCGTCGCGGATCAGGTCCTGCGCGTTGGCGCAGACGTGCTGGCCGCAGTAGTCCGAGCCGTAGCGGGCCTCGTTGTACTTGACCTTCACCCAGTCGGTGACCTGACCGTCCACCGAGTAGCGGCCCGAGGACTGCTTCTCGTAGTAGGTCTTCAGCGAGTCACCGGACTTGTCGAAGTACAGGTCCTGGTAGTGCTGCTGGTTGTAGTCAGCCTGCCAGAGGGTCGAGTTGTTGGTGGCCGCGTCGGGCTTCTCGATCTGGTTGCGCTGCGGACCGGGGGTGCCGCCGTACTTGATCCGGCCGTCCGGCGTCTTCGTGGTGTTGTCGACCTCGTCACCGAACTCCACGAGGATGGTGAAGATCTTGTCCGTGCGCTCACGGGCGAGCTCGACGTACTTGTCCTTGCCCAGCTTGATGCTGGAGCCGCCGCCGTGCTGCTCGATCTTGGCGGTGCCGGCGAGCAGCTGCTCGGTGGCGGCCTTCGACTCGGCCTCGACCTTCTCGGTCAGCGGGCCCGGCAGGTTGTGCTCAGTGCTGGTCTGGACGGCATCGGCCGGGTCCTGCGGCACGGGGGCGGAGCCGGCGGCGATGGCCGTGCTCGGGAGCAGCCCCGCGCCGAGCGCGGCTATGACCGCCGCGGCCGAGGCGACCGCAGCGGCTTTCCTGGTCATCTTCAACGTTGTGACGTCCTCCCCAAACCGGTCCGGCTCTTGGCCTTCCGGTAAACCAATGAAAGACAGGTGGACGTCATTTGATCCAAGCGTGGACGGAAAAGATAGACCTTGACCGTGACATGGCCACAGCGCTATGCTCCGCAACTTCGTATCAACTGACGCACCGTCAACAACATTGTCATTAAAGATGACCACGACTTCGATCGCACCCGCACCGGCCCCCCGTGCGGCCCCCGACCTGCCGCTTCGTGGGCCTGATCACAGCTTCGGCAGCGGTGCGGAAAACGGTTCGGGCCCCCGGCGAGAACGCCGGGGGCCCAAACCGTTTGCTGTTATCTGTTAAATGTTGCTACTTCGTCAGGTCGGGACCCGGCGAGGCGACCGCGGCCGGAGTGTCCGCGACCGCGGACTTCTCCTCGCCCCGGAAGGTGAACTTCGCGTCCTTGCCCTCGCCCTCGACGCCGACGACCACGATGTGGCCGGCCCGCAGCTCGCCGAAGAGGATCTTCTCGGAGAGGTGGTCCTCGATGTCGCGCTGGATGGTGCGGCGCAGCGGACGGGCGCCCAGGATCGGGTCGTAGCCGCGCTTGGCGAGCAGCTTCTTGGCCTCGACGCTGAGCTCCAGGCCCATGTCCTTGTCCTTGAGGCGCTCGTCCACCTTGGCGATCATGAGGTCGACGATCTGGATGATGTCGTCCTCGGACAGCTGGTGGAAGACGACGATGTCGTCGACGCGGTTCAGGAACTCGGGGCGGAAGTGCTGCTTGAGCTCCTCGCCGACCTTCGCCTTCATCCGCTCGTAGCCGGTCTGGGTGTCGCCCTGGGCCGCGAAGCCCAGGTTGAAGCCCTTGGAGATGTCCCGGGTGCCGAGGTTGGTCGTCATGATGATGACGGTGTTCTTGAAGTCGACCACGCGGCCCTGGGAGTCGGTCAGGCGGCCGTCCTCCAGGATCTGCAGCAGCGAGTTGAAGATGTCCGGGTGGGCCTTCTCCACCTCGTCGAAGAGGACGACGGAGAACGGCTTGCGGCGCACCTTCTCGGTCAGCTGGCCGCCCTCCTCGTAGCCCACGTAGCCGGGGGGCGAACCGAAGAGCCGGGAGACGGTGTGCTTCTCCGAGAACTCCGACATGTCGAGGGCGATCAGCGCGTCCTCGTCGCCGAAGAGGAACTCGGCGAGCGTCTTGGACAGCTCGGTCTTACCGACGCCGGACGGGCCGGCGAAGATGAACGAGCCGCCGGGGCGCTTCGGGTCCTTGAGGCCCGCGCGGGTGCGCCGGATGGCCTGGGAGAGCGCCTTGATGGCGTCCTTCTGGCCGATGACGCGCTTGTGCAGCTCGTCCTCCATGCGCAGCAGCCGGGAGGTCTCCTCCTCGGTCAGCTTGAAGACCGGGATGCCGGTGGCGGTGGCCAGGACCTCGGCGATGAGCTCCTCGTCCACCTCCGCGACGACGTCCATGTCGCCGGCCTTCCACTCCTTCTCGCGCTTGGCCTTGGCCTGCAGGAGCTGCTTCTCGTCGTCGCGCAGGGACGCGGCCTTCTCGAAGTCCTGCGCGTCGATCGCGCTCTCCTTCTCGCGGCGCACGTCGGCGATCTTCTCGTCGAACTCGCGCAGGTCCGGCGGCGCGGTCATCCGGCGGATGCGCATCCGGGAGCCGGCCTCGTCGATCAGGTCGATGGCCTTGTCCGGCAGGAAGCGGTCCGAGATGTACCGGTCGGCCAGGGTGGCGGCGGCGACCAGGGCGGCGTCCGTGATGGAGACCCGGTGGTGGGCCTCGTAGCGGTCGCGCAGGCCCTTGAGGATCTCGATGGTGTGCGGCAGCGACGGCTCGGCGACCTGGATCGGCTGGAAGCGGCGCTCCAGCGCGGCGTCCTTCTCCAGGTGCTTGCGGTACTCGTCGAGCGTGGTGGCACCGATGGTCTGCAGCTCACCGCGGGCCAGCATCGGCTTGAGGATCGAGGCGGCGTCGATGGCGCCCTCGGCGGCGCCCGCGCCGACCAGGGTGTGCAGCTCGTCGATGAACAGGATGATGTCGCCGCGGGTGCGGATCTCCTTGAGGACCTTCTTCAGGCGCTCCTCGAAGTCACCGCGGTAGCGGGAGCCGGCCACCAGGGCGCCCAGGTCCAGCGTGTAGAGCTGCTTGTCCTTGAGCGTCTCGGGGACCTCGCCCTTGACGATCGCCTGGGCCAGGCCCTCGACGACGGCGGTCTTGCCGACGCCGGGCTCACCGATCAGCACCGGGTTGTTCTTGGTGCGGCGGGACAGCACCTGCATGACCCGCTCGATCTCCTTCTCGCGCCCGATGACCGGGTCGAGCTTGGCCTCGCGGGCGGCCTGGGTGAGGTTGCGGCCGAACTGGTCGAGGACCAGCGAGGTCGACGGGGTGCCCTCGGCGGGCCCGCCGGCCGTGGCCGACTCCTTGCCGCCGGGGGTCTGGTAGCCGGAGAGCAGCTGGATGACCTGCTGGCGGACCCGGTTGAGGTCGGCGCCCAGCTTCACCAGGACCTGGGCGGCGACGCCCTCGCCCTCGCGGATCAGGCCGAGCAGGATGTGCTCGGTGCCGATGTAGTTGTGGCCGAGCTGCAGGGCCTCCCGGAGCGACAGCTCCAGGACCTTCTTCGCCCGGGGGGTGAAGGGGATGTGACCGGACGGGGCCTGCTGGCCCTGGCCGATGATCTCCTCGACCTGCTGGCGAACGGCCTCAAGAGAAATCCCGAGGCTCTCCAGGGCCTTAGCGGCGACACCCTCACCCTCGTGGATCAGACCCAGGAGGATGTGCTCGGTGCCGATGTAGTTGTGGTTGAGCATCCGGGCTTCTTCCTGAGCCAGGACGACAACCCGCCGCGCGCGGTCGGTGAACCTCTCGAACATCGTTTATCGCTCCTCAGAGCGGTCGGGCAGTTCGGGGTCCGTCCCCGCCCTGTCCTTCCGCATGCTAGTCCCGCTCAGCGGCGCGGCCCACGGATTCGCTCCCTCGAAGGGGAACGAGATGCTGCGCGACCAGCCGACACCAATCCCAACCCGATGCTGGGAGACGGTGTTCCCGCACGCGGGCCGGATGCACCGGATACCGCTACGCCATCGGCGAACAACCTCCGCCGCGACGCTGCCGGTGGGTGTCCGACCGGTCACGCGTCCTGCCCCGGGCGGAGTCACGGACCCCGTCCCTCTGCATTCATACCCGGTATCGGGGCGGTTCTCGCGCAGTTTCCGCGGTGGCGGTGTTCGCCTGGCGAGAAGTCGGCCTGCCGCTGACGGTGGATCAGCCGCGGCCGGCCGGCCGGTGCGCCGTCCCGGTGCTGTCCGCGTCGCCGCTTCGCCCTTACAGCGTTGCACAGGCCGCGACCCTCCCGCCGCCCGGACCGCGGCCGGGCCCGCTGCCCGAAGGGGCAGCCGCGGCTGTGCCGGGCCCCGGCCGGAGGTGTGCCGCGGGGCGCGGAGGGGGCCCCTCCGCGCCCCGCGCGTGCACCTCGGACGCCTCATCCGGCGCCCGGAACCCCGCACCCGTCCGGGCTGCCGGGCGTCGCCCGGTTCAGGACGCGTTGGCCTTCTCGTAGGCCTCGCGCACGTTGCTGGGGACGCGACCGCGGTCGTTGACCTCCAGGCCCTGCTCCTTGGCCCACGCGCGGATCTTGGCGGTGTCCGGGACGCTGCCGGACGGACGCGGCGCGGAGCTGCGGCCGGTGCGGCGGGTGCCGGCGAGGCGGCCGCTCTGCTTGCGCCCCTTCTCCACGTACGGCGCCAGCAGGCCGCGGAGCTTGTCCGCGTTGGCGCTCTTCAGGTCGATCTCGTAGGCAACGCCGTCGAGCGCGAACGTGACCGTCTCGTCCGCCGAGCCGCCGTCGAGATCGTCTTCAAGAATGACCTGCACCCTCTGTGCCACGGGCTTCCCTTTCCGCTAAACGACCCATTGCCTAAGGAAAGGAAAGCGCCTTTCTCCGGAAAACACAAACCCCTGGCCGTCGCGGGGGCGGCTCACAGGTGCAGCAGCATGCGCGAGTTGCCCAGTGTGTTGGGCTTCACCCGCTCCAGGTCGAGGAACTCGGCGACACCTTCATCGTACGAGCGGAGAAGTTCTTCATAGACATCCGTAGCGATCGCCGCCGGGTCTGTCGTACCATCATCGGTTTCCTGGAGCTCCCCGATCTCCACGAAACCGTGTTTCGCGAAGAAGGCGACCTCGAACGTCAAGCAGAAAATCCGACGGACGCCGAGCCAGCGGGCGGTCTGCAGCAGCTTCTCCAGCAGCAGGTGTCCGACCCCGTGCCCGCGGCAGGACCGGTCGACGGCGAGGGTGCGGACCTCGGCGAGGTCCTCCCACATGACGTGCAGCGCGCCGCATGCGACCACGGTCCCGTCGTCGTCGCGTTCCGCGACCCAGAACTCCTGGACCGATTCGAACAGCGTGACGGTGGGCTTGTCGAGCAGAATGCCGTCGCGGGCGTAGGCGTCGATGAGCCCGCGTACGGCCCGTACGTCCGTGGTCCGCGCCCGGCGGATGGTGACCTCCATGGCGGGACGTTATCGTGCCGGCCCCGGGCGGGTCTCCCCGGTATCCGCTCCGCCCTCCGGGGAATCCGGTGCGGCCGGATCGGACGGGGACGGAGCGGCCACCCGCAAGGCGTCCCGCAGTGCCTCCCGTTGCTCGGGTGACATCAGGCCGAAGAAGTGCACCAGGGCCGCCGCGGGATTGTCGCTCGTGGCCCACGCGTCGTTCATCAGGGCCGCCGTGTACGCCTCGCGCGAGGAGACCGGTTCATATCGATAGGCCCGCCCCGCGCGCTCCCGGCGGAGCCAGCCCTTTCTGTGCAGCTTGTCCAGGACGGTCATCACCGTGGTGTACGCGATATCGCGTTCCGACCGCAGATCCAGGAGAACCTCGCGAACCGTGACCGGTCGGTTCCACTGCCACACCCGGGTCATGATGGCGTTCTCAAGTTCGCCGAGTTGCCGGACCATAGTGCGGCCAGGATAGGGAGTGAATGGGGCAAATCTTGTGAAGTGCCGCCAAACCGGCGCGCCGCCACCCCCGGGAATCCGGGAATGGCGGCGCGCGGTGCTCGTGGACGGCCGACGGGGTCAGTCGGCCACGTCCTCCTTGGTCTTCTGGGCCCCGCCCTGGCTGCGGATGATGGCCCGCACCAGGAAGCCGAAACCGATCGCCATGACCAGCGGCGGGACGATCGCGCTGACGTAGTCCATCAGGTCACTCCTCCTCGGTCTTCTCCGCCGTGCCGGCGGACGCCTTGGGCTCCGGCTTCACCAGCGGGAAGAGCACCGTCTCCCGGATGTTCTTGCCGGTGAGCAGCATGATCAGGCGGTCCACCCCGAGACCGAGGCCGCCGGTGGGCGGCATCGCGTACTCCAGGGCCCGCAGGAAGTCCTCGTCGACCTGCATCGCCTCGACGTCGCCGCCGGCCGCGAGCAGGGACTGCGCGGTCAGGCGGGCGCGCTGCTCGACCGGGTCGATCAGCTCGGAGTAGGCGGTGCCGATCTCGGTGCCGAAGATCACCAGGTCCCACTTCTCGGCCACGCCCGGCACCGAGCGGTGCTGGCGGGTCAGCGGGGAGACCTCGGTCGGGTAGTCCTTGATGAAGGTCGGCCGGACGGCGTTCTCCTCCAGCAGGCGCTCGACCATCTCCAGCACGATCTGGCCGTGGCCCCACTCCTTCTCGAAGGGGATGCCGTGCTCGGCGGCCAGCGCGCGCAGCTCCTCGACCGGGGTCTGCGGGGTGACCTCGGTGCCCAGCCGGGCGGAGATGCCCGGGTACACCGAGACCTCCTCCCAGGGCTCGGCCAGGTCGATCTCGTGCTCCACGCCGTGCGGGTCCAGGCCCTTGATCACCGTGGTGCCCAGCGCGTCCCGGGCGGCGTTCACGATGGTCGCCCGGATCAGCTCGGCCTGGGTGTCGTAGTCGCCGTAGGCCTCGTACGACTCCAGCGAGGTGAACTCGGGGTTGTGGGTGGAGTCCGCGCCCTCGTTGCGGAAGTTGCGGTTGATCTCGAAGACCTTCTCCGCGCCGCCGACCACCAGCCGCTTGAGGTACAGCTCGGGGGCGATCCGCATGAAGAGGTCGATGTCGTACGCGTTGATGTGCGTCTTGAACGGCCGCGCGTTGGCACCGCCGTGCACCGGCTGCAGCATCGGGGTCTCGACCTCGATGTAGCCGCGCTCCTCGTAGGTGCGGCGGATCGAGCGGACCACCCTGGAGCGCAGGTGGAGGATCTCGCGGGCCTCGGGGTTGACGATCAGGTCGACGTACCGCTGGCGGACCCGGGCCTCCGGGTCGGTCAGGCCCTTGTGCTTGTCCGGCAGCGGGCGCAGGCACTTGGCGGTGAGCTCCCAGCGGTCCACCATCACCGACAGCTCGCCGCGCCGGGAGGTGATCACCTCGCCCTCGACGCCGACCTGGTCGCCGAGGTCGATGTCGGACTTCCAGGCCGCCAGCCGCTCCTCGCCCAGCTTGTCCAGGGAGAACATCACCTGGAGGTCGCCGGAGCCGTCGCGCAGGGTGGCGAAGCAGAGCTTGCCGCCGGTGCGGGAGAGGATCACCCGGCCGGTGATGCCGGCCCGTTCACCGGTGGCGGTGTCCGGGGCGAGGTCCGGGTGCTTGGCCCGGAGGTCGGCGATGGTGCTGGTCCTGGGGAAGCCGACCGGGTAGGGGTCGACACCGGCGGCCCGGAGCCGGTCCAGCTTCTCGCGCCGGACGCGCATCTGCTCGGGAAGGTCGTCGGTCGCGGGGATAGGGCTCTGATCGCTCACCCCACCAGGGTAGCCAGCCGGGACCGGTGCTCCGCCACGGGATTACCGTGCCGCGCGGTGCGGCGGGGCCGCCGCGCACGGAACCGGGGAGGCCGGGCCGGACGGATCCGGCGCGGCCTCCCCGGGAGGCGCGGGCGGGCGGGCTCAGCCGGTGCCGGTGGCCAGCGCCAGGTCCTCGGGCGCGGGCGGCGCGGCCGGGGCGGCCGGCGGCTTGGGCCGGCGGCCGAACAGCTCGGCGGGGGTGGGCATCCGGTGCGGCCGGGCGGGCGTGCGGTCGTGGGGCGCGCGGGGGTCGGCGGACTGCTCGACGGGGGGCTCGGTGCTGCTCATCGGGATCCGTCCTCCAACAGGGGTGCCAACGGGGATGGGGACAACGGGGATGGGAGAGGTGCTCGGGGGTGCGGCGGGGCTCGGTACGGCGACGAGGTGGCGCTGGCCGGTGGTGAGGGCGAGCCGCTCGCGGACGGCGGCCTCGGCCAGCGCGTGGCAGCGCCCGGCCAGCCGGGAGCGGCGGGAGCGCTCGCCCTGGCCGCAGGGCTGGCGGCTCAGCCCGCGCAGCGCGGTGAGGTCCTCCGGCCCGGGGAGGTAGCCGTCGGTCACCGCCTCCTCCAGCCGTTCCAGGTAGCCGCTGACGCTGCCGGGCAGGGCGGCCCGGTAGCGGGCGAGGTCGGCGAGGAGGAAGGCGCGCAGCCGGCCGCCCTCCTGGACGGCCTCGTCGATCGCCTCGGTCAGGCGCAGCGCGTCCTGGACGTCCTCGGCCCACAGCGCGGCGCCCGCGTCGGCGTGCGACGGCCGGCCGGGGAACTGGAGGTGGACGGGGACGGCGGGGTGCAGGGCTTGGGCGAGGGCGCGGCGCAGCACGCGGACTTCGTCGGCGCTGAAGGCCATGCCGCCGCGCGATCCGTGTGGCGTAGGCATGGGCTGACACTACGTGAGGAATATCCGATTTGTCGGTAGCGTCGCGCCGACGCCCCACGTTTGCCCCGGGAACGTCCTGCGGGCGGGCCGCGGGGGCCCGCCCGCAGGACGGCCGGTCCGGGCGCCGGTCAGCGGCGCAGCGCCTCGGCGGGCTGGATCCGGGCCGCCCGCCAGGCCGGGTAGACCCCGGCCAGCAGCCCGGTGAGCAGGCCGATCGCGGGTGCGGCGGCCACCGTCGCCGGATCGACCACCGGGGTCCAGTCCCGGGCCAGCGCCACCCCGAGCACCGTCAGCACTCCGAGCGAGGTGCCGACCAGGCCGCCGATCAGCCCCAGCGAGGCCGATTCGGAGAGGAACTGGCCGGTGATGTGACGGCCGCGGGCGCCCAGCGCCCGGCGCAGGCCGATCTCGCCGGTCCGCTCCAGGACGGCGACCAGGGTGGTGTTGGCGATCCCGACCGCGCCGATCACCAGGCAGATCCCGGCCAGCAGCAGGAACAGCTGGTTGAGGTCGGAGGTGACGTTGGAGCGCAGGGTGCGCGGGTCCGGCGGCGGGATGGGCTTGAAGTACTCCGGGTGCGCCGGGTCCAGGGCGAGCGGGGCCTCGGCGGCGATCTGCCGGGCGGCGCCGATCCTGGTCGAGATGAGCATCTTGGCCCGGTCGCGGTCCGGTTCGCCCCAGAGCCGGGCGGCGGCCCCGCGCGGCACCGTCACCGAGAGCAGCAGGTCCGCCTTGCGCTTCACGTCGTCGACGATCCCGATCACCGTGAACGGCTTGTTCTCCAGGAAGATCGCCGGCTGGGTGTCCAGCGTGGTGATGCCCAGCCGGGACGCCAGCGCCGCGCCGATCACCGCCACCTGCCGGCCGGTGGAGTCGTGCCAGCCGTCGAAGGTCCGGCCCTGCACCAGGTGCGGTTCGGCGGCCGCGAGCACACCGGCCGAGGCGGCCACCACCGAGACCTGCTCCCCGCCGCCCTGGCGGCCCACCGGCGCGGCCCGGACCGCGCCGGAGGCCCGGGACACCGGCCAGTAGACGCCGGCCGCCTCGACCCCGTTCAGCCGCTGGATCCGGGCGTCGGCGTCGGCCGGGAAGGCGAGCGGCACCAGCTCCGGGCGGGCGCCGCCGATGTCCTCGACGCTCACCTCGGTCGCGCTCAGCACGCTGAACCGGGAGTCGATCTGCGAGGAGGTGGTCGCGGTCAGCCCCAGGATGGCCACGAAGGTGCCCACCCCGAGGACGGTGCCCAGACCGGTCAGCGCCGAGCGGGCGGGCCGCTGGAGCACCCCGGCCAGGGCCTCGGCGAGCAGGTCGCGCAACGGGAACCGGGAGGGCTCGACCACCCGGTCGCGGCGGCGGATCGGCCTCACGCCGCGGCCACCTCCTCGCGCAGCAGGCCGTCCCGGATCGCCACCGTGCGCCGCCCGCGGGCGGCCACCTGCGGGTCGTGGGTGATCAGCAGCACCGTCAGCCCCTGGGCGTGCAGTTCGTCCAGCAGGGCCAGGATCGACTCGGCGGTGACGGTGTCCAGGTTGCCGGTGGGCTCGTCGCAGAGCAGCAGCGAGGGCCGGCCGACCAGCGCCCGGGCGATCGCCACCCGCTGCCGCTCGCCGCCGGACAGCCGGGTCGGCAGCGCGTCCAGCCGGTGGCCGAGGCCCACCCGGACCAGCGCCGCCCGGGCGAGTTCGCGCCGCTCGGCGGCGGCGCGCCGGCCCCGGGTGGCGGTGTAGAGCATCGCCAGGGCGACGTTCTCGGCCGCCGAGCGGTGCGGGAGCAGGTGGAAGGACTGGAAGACGAAGCCGATCCGGCGTCCGCGCAGGGCGGTGCGGTCGGCGTCCGGGAGCCGGCCGGTGTCGATGCCGTCCAGCAGGTAGTGGCCGGTGGTGGGGGCGTCGAGCAGACCGGCGATGTTCAGGAAGGTGGACTTCCCGGAGCCGGACGGGCCGATCACGGTCACGTACTCGCCGGGGGCGACCGCGAGGTCGCACGGCCTCAGGGCGGCCACCGGCGGCGGGCCCGGGTAGGTCAGGCCGACCTGGCGGAACTCGATGACGGGGGCGGCGGCGTCGCTCGCCCCGGACACCCCGGACACCCCGGTCACGGCGGTCGGGCCGGCCGGGCCGGTCAGGTCGGTCGGGTCGGTCATTTGGCGCCCGCCCCGGTGGCGTCCTTGACGCCGACGATCACCTGGTCGCCCTCCTTCAGCGTGCCCTCGGTCAGCGGCCGGACCTCGGTGCTGCCGCCGCCGACCGTTCCCGGGGTGACCTCCACCCGGCGGCGCTGGCCGTTCTCGTACACCGTCACCACCGTCCTGCCGTCCGCCGTCGCGGAGACCGCCGACAGCGGGACGACCAGCACCGGGCCGGCCGAGGAGGCGGCCTGCACGGTCAGCCGGACGTCCTGACCGGCCAGCCGCGGGTCCAGCGGGGCGTCCGGCTGGACCACCATCGGATAGCCGTTGGCGGCGGCGCCCTGGGCCGGGCCCGGGTTCTGGCCGCCACCGGGCCCGGCCCCCTGGGCGGCGCCGGCCGGCTGGCCGTCCCCGGGGGTGTCGGCCACCGTGCCGACCTTGCCGGTGGCCTTGAGGCCGGTCACCTCGGAGAGGACCTCCACCACCTGCCCGGGGTGCACCAGGCCCTTGTCGGAGACGGTGAGGCTGCCCTTGACCACCAGCGCCCCGGCCGAGACGGTCAGCACCTTGCCGGAGACCTCGCCGCCGATCCGGCCGGCCACGGTGTCGACCCGGGCCGGGAAGCCGGAGAGGAACAGCAGCTCGGCGGCCGGGACCATCGGCCCGGCGGCGGCCTTCGCGTCCGTCGCCTTCCCGCGCAGCTTGGCGAGGTCCTCGGTGGCCCGGTTCACCTGCTTCTGGGCGGTGTCGACGGCGGTGCGGGCCGCGTCCACCGGGCTCTCCCCGGCCGGGGCCGGTGCCGCGCCGCCGGAAGCGGCGGGGCGGCCGGTGCCGCCCGTCCCGGTGGCCGCTCCGGCGCTCGCTCCGGCGCTCGGCGCCGCACTCGGCGCGGCGCTCTGCTGCGCCTCGGCCTGGGCCTGCGCCTGGGCCTGGGCCTGCTGCCGGGCGGCCGTCACCGCGTCGTCGTAGTGCTTCTTCGCCAGCTTCAGCGCGTCCTTGGCGTCCGCCAGCGCGCGCTCGCCGCCGGTGACGGCCTCCTGGGCGGCGCTCACCTGGGTGTCCCCGTCCGGCGTGGCGGGCAGCGGGTCGTAGCCGCGTGCCGCGTAGAACGCCTTCACCGCGTCCTTGGTGGCGGCGCCGTAGGTGCCCTCCGGGTCGCCGTCCGAGCCGAACCCCAGCTCCTTCAGCGCCTGCCGGAGCTGCTTGACGTCCTGCCCGGTGGCCCCCGGCTTGAGGTCCCGGTACACCGGCAGGTCACCGTGCAGCGCGAACACCGGCCGCCCGGCCACCTCCAGCACCGGCTGTCCGGCCTGCACCTGGTCACCGACCTTGGCCGGCAGTTTGGTGACCACCGGCTTGGCGCCCGTCGTCCCGCCGCCCCCGGCCGGCGCGACGTCCACCGACTGTCCGGCGCTCACCTGCCCGCGGATCACCACGGAGTCCGTCAGCACCCGCCTCTCCACGGCCGCCGTCAGCACGTCCGGCGCCGGCGGCTCGCTGTCCGCCGCCGCCTGGGCGGGCGACTTGATCATCGTCGACGCCGCCACCCCGCCCCCGGTCAGCGCGACCGCCGCGGCCATCACCAGCACCAGCGCCCGCCGGCGCCGTCGGACCCCCCGTCCGCCGCCCACCTCGTCGTCCGCCGCCTCCGGCGTGACGTCCGGCCCCTCGAACTCGGCCACGACCCACCCTCGTTCCAAAAATCGATCCAACTGTCCGACCATGAGGATCCCCTGATGCGCATTCAGGGGCTCCGCCGATTCTCCGGGCTCACCCGGCCACCGCCTGACTCGCCTCCCGCGCGAGGCGCTTCTCGGAGTCGGCGGCCTCCTTCAGCAGCTGGGCGTTCTGCTCGACCAGGCGCTGTTCCAGCTGCGAGCGCACCTGGAACCACACCTCCGCCGGCCGGCTGCCCGCCCGGCACTCGGCGTCCGCCCGGGCGATCGCCAACTCCTGCGCACCGGCGGGGCCGACCACCTTCTCGAACTGCTGCGCCGCCTGGAGCGGGCTCGCGTACGTGTAGCCGCTGGGCCGCATGCACTGCGACCACTGGGCGAGCGCCGCGACCATCCGGGGATCGGCCTCCGTCTGCTCGCCCGCCTGCGTGATCAGGTCGTTCAGCCGCCCCTTGGCCGAGCTCTTGCCCGAGTCGGTCGCCGCCAGCCGGACCGTCACCTCCTTGGCGCACTTGCCCTGGGCGGTCTCCGCCGCCGAGTCGGCGGCGACGGGCTGCCCCGTCTCCGGGGGCTTCGCGTCCCGGCCGTGGGCGGACCCGGCGTAGCCGAAGTCCTTCAGCGCCTGGACGGACGGCCACGCGTACGGGTTCACGCTCGTGCCCTGCGCCTTGTCCCGGGCCAGGATCTGTTCGGCCGTGACCGCCGGCCGTTCGGTGACCTGGTACCCCTGGTCCCGCGCGCACTTCGCGGCGAGCTTGTTCACGGCGTTGGTGAAGACGGCCTGGCTCTCCGCGTCCCCCCGCATCGCCGCCTCCAGCGGCAGCCCCTCGTCCCGCGAGGCCTCGGTGGCCTGCGACCCGGACGGCGCGGCCGCGGGTGCCGCGGGGCCGTCGCCACCGCCGGTGCCGCCGGAGGAGCATCCGGCCAGTGCCAGCACCGCCGCCGCGGCCGGCAGCAGCGCCCACCGGCCGTGTCGGCGCCGGACGCCCCGTCCGCCGTCCGCCGCCGCGTCGTCCGTCGCCGTCGTCGTCGTCGCCGGCCTCACGTCCGGCCCGTCGAAATCGGTCACGCCCCACCCTCGTTCCGGTCATCCGTACCAACTGTCCTTCCAGGAAGACCGGTTGACGGACCATCCGGGTTGTCGCCGATTTTCCGGGATCAGCCGGCCGCCAGGGACCGGGACGCCGTGCGCAGCCGGTCCTCGTTGTCCTTGCGGATCTGGGCGAGGGCCGGGGCGTTCTGCTCGATCAGCAGGCTCTCGTAGGCCGCCTCGACGGCGAACCAGACGCCGACCACATTGGTCTGCTCCTTGCAGGCGACATCGGCCACCGCCGTGGCGCGCTCCACCTCGGTCGGCGTGGGGGAGGCCCAGCGCGGGTCGTCGAGCACCTTGATCGGGTCGGGGTAGTCGTAGCCCCTGGTCCTCATGCAGGCGGACCAGGACCGGAAGACGCCCAGCACCCGCTCGTCGGTCTTGGACTTCTCCCGGGCGCCGGCGTCGATGTCGCGGGCGAGCTGGGCGTCGCCGCCGCCGTTGTTGGCCGGGCCGGCGCCGAGCCGGTCCTTGCTCTCGCCGAGGCAGCCGCCCTTGGGCACCGGCGTGCCGTTGTAGTCCTGTCCGCCCTGGCCGTTCTTGGCGTTCGCGTCGGCGCTGCCGGTCAGCACCAGCCGGGTGGCGTCGGAGAGCGGGGGCGGCGGCGGGGCGGCGGTGGGCCGGTCGCCCTCCGCCCCGTGGTAGCCGTTCGCCCGGGCGCCGGCCGCGGTCATCTCCAGGTACCGGCGGTCGGTGCGGCTGCGCGGCCGGTTCCCGGCGGGGATCTGCGGCGGGGCCTGGTACTGGATGCCGAACCGCGCCATGCAGCGGCTCACCAGCACGGACGCGGCCCGCTCCAGCTGGTCCCGCTGCTCGTAGCTCAGCAGATAGGGGTCGATCGGCAGGGCCCGGTCGGCGGCGGAGGCGATGGTGGGCGGCGCCGAGACCGGCGGGACCCCCTCGACCTGCGTCGACGGGCCCCTGTGCGACTCGGACGTGGTGCTGGTGCAGGCCGTCGCGAGCAGCGCGACGGCACCCGCGAGGGCCAGTCGGACCGCGGGCGCCGGGGCCGGGCGGGAGTGCGTCATGGCGTGGAGGTCTCCGTGGGTCGCGCGAAGGGCCGGGCGGCCGGCGGTGCGCAGGGCCGGCCGCCCGGCCGCCGGTCAGCCGGTGAACTTGGCTCCCGCGTTGTTGTCGTGGGTGACCGTCAGGTCGGCCTCGCCGTACCGGGCGATCCAGTCGACCCGGCCGCTGCCCCCGTTCGCGCTGAACTCGTACACGGTGAAGGCGGAGTCGGGGTTCCAGTTGTCCGCGTAGGCGGCGTGGTTCTTGACGTACACGCCGGCCCCGCCGCTGCCGTGGGTGCTGGGCTGGAAGCGGTAGGTGGTGCCGTAGTTCGTGATGTCGCCGGTCTGCTCGAAGTAGGCGCCGTACCCGTACCCGCTGGAGTTGTAGTACAGGCAGGCGCTGTACAGGTAGCAGTCCCCGTCGAGGGCGGAGGCCTGCGGGGCGGCCGCCACGCCCAGCCCGACGGCGGCGAACAGCGCCACGCCGGCGCCGGTGATTCGCTTGAGGTTCATCGGAGAATTCCTTCGAACTGCCCGCCGGTGTCGCACCGGCGGGACCGCGAAGGAGAGGAGCGCACAGTGCTCCCCCCCAAGAGCTGCCGGAAGGCGGGAGAGCGCCCCGGCGGTCATGAATCTAGGCGGTCGTTCGCGTCATGACCATTGTCCGCGGGGACAGTGGTCATGCGGTGGTAGAGCGCGACCATGGCGAGGCGCAGTCGCGAGTGGACGCCGAGACGGTCCATCAGCGCGGCGACGTGGGCCTTGACGGTGCGTTCGGTGATGCCGAGGTGGTCGGCGACCTGCTGGTTGGAGAGGTCCAGGACCAGGAGGTGGAGCACCTCTTCCTGGCGGTCGCTCAGGCTGCCGATCCGGGACGCCGAGGTGCGCAGGTCGCCCAGGGCGTCATCGACGGCCGTCATGGTTGCGTGCATGTGTTTCCCCCCTCAGTGCCTGCCGCTCCTCGACGACGGGAAGCGGCGGGTGTGACGGGGCCCCGTCGTTCGAAGCTAGCACGGGGCGGGGCGCGGGGGATGATCACCCGTGGTCGCGATGGGGGGACCGTGCGTGAATGTCCGCCTTCGCGAACGTGTGATCCGCGTCACGCGTCTCCGGGCTCAGCTCGGGCGGTTGCGCTCGTAGACCAGGCGCAGGCCGATCAGGGTCAGCCAGGGCTCGTGGACGTCGATCGAGCCCGCCTCGCCGAGGACCAGCGGCGCCAGGCCGCCGGTGGCGATCACCTGCACGTCGTCCGGGTCCTTGGAGAGCTCGCGGGCCATCCGGTCGACCAGGCCGTCGACCTGGCCGGCGAAGCCGTAGAGGATGCCGGACTGCATGCCCTCGACGGTGTTCTTGCCGATCACGTTGCGCGGGCGGGTCAGCTCGATCTTGCGCAGCAGGGCACCGCGGTTGCCGAGCGCCTCGACCGAGATCTCGATGCCGGGGGCGATCGCGCCGCCGACGTAGTCGCCGCGGGCGTTGACCGCGTCGAAGGTGGTGGCGGTGCCGAAGTCGACCACGATGCACGGGCCGCCGTAGAGGTGGTTGGCGGCCAGCGCGTTGACGATGCGGTCGGCGCCGACCTCCTTGGGATTGTCCATCAGGACGTGCACCCCCGTCTTCACCCCCGGCTCCACGATCACCGCGGGGACGTCGCCGTAGTAGCGGCGCGTCACCTCGCGGAACTCGTGGAGCACGGAGGGGACGGAGGAGCAGATCGCCAGGCCCTCGACCTTCGCGTCGGCGATCGCGGTGCGCGACCCCTGCGAGCCCATCAGGCCGTGCAGCAGCACCGCCAGTTCGTCCGCCGTGCGGCGCGGATCCGTGGAGATCCGCCAGGTCTCGACGACCTCTTCACCGCCGAACAGGCCGAGGGTGGTCTGGGTGTTGCCGACGTCGATGGTGAGCAGCATGGGGTGCTTTCTTCGTCGAGGGCCAGCGGACGGACGGGCGGACCGGGTGGAGCGGGTGGAGCGGACGAACGGGCGGAGCGGACGGACGGGTCAGGCGCGCAGGTCCAGGCCGATGTCCAGGATCGGCGAGGAGTGGGTCAGCGCGCCCACCGCCAGGAAGTCGACACCAGTCTGGGCGACCTCGCGCGCGGTGGCCAGGGTGAGTCCCCCGGAGGCCTCCAGCTCGGCCCGGCCGGCCACCAGGGCGACCGCCTCGACCAGCTGCGGCACGGTGAAGTTGTCCAGCAGGATCAGGTCGGCCCCGGCCTCCAGGACCGGCGCGATCTGCTCCAGGGTGTCGACCTCGACCTCGACCGGCAGCTCCGGGTAGGCGGCCCGGACGGCCCGGAACGCCTCGGCGACACCGCCGGCCGCGACCACGTGGTTGTCCTTGACCAGGGCGGCGTCCGACAGCGCCATCCGGTGGTTGGCGCCGCCGCCGCAGCGGACCGCGAACTTCTCCAGCGCGCGCAGGCCCGGGGTGGTCTTGCGGGTGTCGCGGACCACCGCGCCGGTGCCCTCCAGGGCGTCCGTCCAGGCACGGGTGGCGGTGGCGATGCCGGACAGGTGGCAGAGCAGGTTGAGCGCGCTGCGCTCGGCGGTCAGCAGGTCCCGGGTGCGGGAGCGGACCGAGAGCAGCACCTGGCCGGCCTCGACCCGGTCGCCGTCCTGGACGTGCCGCTCGACCTCGAACTCCTCCTCGCAGACCAGCGAGACGACGGCCTCGGCGATCCGCAGGCCGGCCACCACGCCCGCCTGACGGGCGGTGAAGTCGGCGGTGGCGACGGCGTCGGCCGGCACGGTCGCCACCGAGGTGACGTCCTCGCCGCCGGCGAGGTCCTCGGCCAGCGCCAGGGTGGCGATGTCCTCGACCTCGACCGGGTCCAGGCCGGCCTCCTCCAGCAGCTCGGCGAGCTGCGGGTCCAGGCCGGTCTCGTAGCCCTCGCCGTCCCCGCAGGCGCAGCCGTCGCCGCAGCCGCCGGCCAGCGGGAGCTCCTCGTGCTCGTGCTCGTGCAGGTGGGTCACGTCGGTCGCGTCGGTCATGGTGTTACTGCTCCTCGGGGGTGCTGACGGGGCCGCCGGAGGCGGTGAGGGTGGTGATCAGGTGGCGTCGCCAGCGCGCGTCGTCCCGCTCCGGGAAGTCCTCGCGCCAGTGGCAGCCGCGGGTCTCCTCGCGCTGCGCGGCGGCGGTGACCAGGGCGTCGGCGACCAGCAGCAGGTTGGCGGCCTCCCAGGTCTCCACCCGGGGGTCGGCCGGCTTCTGCTCGGCGGCGTCGGTGCGGGCGTCCTCGGCGAGCCGTGCCAGCCCCTGCGCCGTGGCGGCCATCGACGCGGCCGAGCGCAGGACGCCCGCACCGCGCGACATCAGCCGCTGGATCTCGGCCCGCGCCTCGGGCGCGGGCAGCGGCACCGGGCGGGCGGCGCGGGCGGCGGCCACGTCGACGGTGCGCTCGGGCAGGTCGCCGGCCGTGTGCCGGGCGGTCAGGCCGGCGGCGATCCGCTCGGCGAAGACCAGGCCCTCCAGCAGCGAGTTGGAGGCCAGCCGGTTGGCGCCGTGCACCCCGGTGCAGGCGACCTCGCCGCAGGCGTACAGGCCGGGGACGGAGGTGCGGCCGTGGACGTCGGTGCGCACCCCGCCGGAGGCGTAGTGGGCGGCCGGGGCGATCGGGATCGGCTCGGTGACCGGGTCGATGCCGTGCGCCCGGCAGGACGCCAGGATGGTCGGGAAGCGCCGCTCCCACATCTCGGCGCCGAAGTGCCGTCCGTCCAGGTACATGTGGTCGGTGCCGTGCAACTGCATCCGGCGGGTGATCGCCTTGGTGACGATGTCGCGCGGGGCGAGCTCGGCCAGCTCGTGCTGCCCGACCATGAAGCGGACGCCGTCCGCGTCGACCAGGTGGGCGCCCTCGCCGCGGACCGCCTCGGAGATCAGCGGCTGCTGGCCGTGCGCCTCCGGGCCGAGCCAGAGCACGGTGGGGTGGAACTGGACGAACTCCAGGTCGGTGACCCCGGCGCCGGCCCGCAGCGCGAGCGCCACGCCGTCGCCGGTGGAGACCGGGGGGTTGGTGGTGGCCGAGAAGACCTGGCCCATGCCGCCGGTGGCGAGCACCACGGCGCGGGCCCGGACGGCGCCGACGCCGTCGCGCCGGCCCTCGCCCATCACGTGCAGGGTCAGTCCGGCGGCGTGCCCGTCGGCGTCGGTGAGCAGGTCGAGGACGAGGGCGTGCTCGATGAGCTCCACGCCGGGGTCCTGCCGGACGGCGGCGACCAGGGCCCGGGATATCTCGGCGCCGGTGGCGTCCCCGCCGGCGTGCGCGATCCGGTTGCGGTGGTGGCCGCCCTCGCGGGTGAGCAGGATCGTGCCGTCCGCGCCGCGGTCGAAGGCGGCGCCGACCGCGATCAGCCGGCGGACCGCGTCCGGGCCCTCGGTGACCAGGGTGCGGACGGCGTCCTCGTCGCACACCCCGACGCCGGCGACCAGGGTGTCGGCGAGGTGCTGCTCGGGGGTGTCCCCCTCGCCCAGGGCGGCCGAGATGCCGCCCTGGGCCCAGCGGGTGGAGCCGTCGTCCAGCATCGCCTTGGTGACCACCAGGGCCCGCAGGCCGGCCTTGCGGACGTTGAGCGCGACGGTGAGCCCGGCCACGCCGGAGCCGACCACGACGACATCGGTGTCGGTGGTCCAGCCCGGCGCGGGGGCGGTGAGACGGTGCGTGACGGCGGACATGACGGTGACGGCTCCTTAGCGCGCGGCGGCGTCGACGGCGCCGCTGTCGCCACGGTACGCCGCGTCCCCGCGCAGCAGTCCGGTGCCCTCCCCGGCCTCGGCCGGGTCGCCGCCCGTGCCGGTGATCCGGTTGTGTGCGTCGACGAAGACGACCTTGGGGAGGTAGCCCTTGGCCTCGGCGGTGTCCATCTGCCCGTAGGCGATCAGGATGACGAGGTCGCCGGGGTGGACCAGCCGGGCGGCGGCACCGTTGATGCCGATGACGCCGGAGCCGCGCGGGCCGGCGATGGTGTACGTCTCCAGCCGGGCGCCGTTGTTGATGTCGACGATGTGGACCAGCTCGCCGGGGAGCAGGTCGGCGGCGTCGAGCAGGTCCTCGTCCACCGTGACCGAGCCGACGTAGTGCAGGTCGGCCTGGGTCACGGTGGCCCGGTGGATCTTGGACTTGAGCATGGTGCGGAGCATTGCGGGTCACGCCTCCTGTGAGTGCATGCCTGGGGAACTGCCTGCGGACGTACCGGGTGGTACTACCGGACGATGATGCGGACGTTGTCGATCAGGCGGGTCGTGCCCACCTTCGCGGCGACGGCCAGCACCGCCTCGCCCCGGAAGTCGTCCGGCGCTTCGGTGAAGTCGTGCGGATCGATCAGGGCGAGGTAGTCGAGGTCCACGCCCTCGGCGGCGTCCAGCACGGCCGAGGCGGCCTCGCGCACGGCCTTCGGGCCCTGCGCGGCCGCGTCCCGGCCGGCGAACAGCGCGCCGGACAGGGCGAGGGCGCGGGTGCGCTCCTCCGCCGAGAGGTAGCGGTTGCGGGAGGAGAGCGCCAGGCCGTCCTCCTCGCGGAGGGTCGGCACGCCGACCACCTCGACGTCGAAGTCGAGGTCGGCCACCATCCGGCGGACGATCGCCAGCTGCTGGGCGTCCTTCTCGCCGAAGAAGGCGAAGTCCGGGTCGGTGATGTGCAGCAGCTTGGCGACCACCGTCAGCACGCCGTCGAAGTGGCCGGGGCGGGTGGCGCCCTCGTAGCGCTCGCCCATCGGGCCGGCGGCCAGCCGCACCTGGGGCTCGCCGTTCGGGTAGACCTCGTCGACGGACGGCGCGAAGACCACGTCGGCGCCGTTGGCCTCGGCGAGCCGCACGTCCTCGTCCAGGGCGCGCGGGTAGCGCTCCAGGTCCTCGCCGGCGCCGAACTGCAGCGGGTTGACGAAGACGGTGACGGCGACCCGGCCGTCCCGGCCGACCTGCTTGCGGGCGGCGCGGATCAGCGAGGCGTGGCCCTCGTGCAGGGCGCCCATCGTCATCACGACCGCGTTGTCGACCGGCTGCTCGTCCGGCCAGAAGGCCGCCTCGAAGTCGTCGACGGTGTGGGTGACCACGGCCCGGTGGACCTTCGGGGCGCGCTGGGCCTTGCCCGGCTGCTTGCCGCGTGCCATTACTGCTTCTCCTCGTTCAGTACGTCCAGCAGCGCCGCCGCCGACGTCTCGTCGATCGTCCCGTGGGCCAGGGCCCGCTGGGCGGTGGCGCGGGCCATCGCCCGGTAGGCGGCCGGGATGTCCGGGGACACCGTACTGAGCTGCGCCAGGTGGCGCCGCACGGTGCCGGCGTCGCCCCGGGCGACCGGGCCGGTGAGGGCCGCGTCGCCGGAGCGCAGCGAGTTGTCGAGCGCGGCGCCGAGCAGCGGGCCGAGCATCCGGCCGGGCTCGGCGACGCCCGCCCCGCGCAGCAGCTCCATCGCCTGGGCGACCAGGGTGACCAGGTGGTTGGCGCCGTGCGCGAGGGCGGTGTGGTACCGCGGGCGGACGTCCTCCGGCACCCACTCGGGCTCGCCGCCCATCTCCACCACCAGCGCCTCGGCGACCGGGCGCAGTTCCTCGGGGGCGGTCACCCCGAACGGGCAGCCGGCCAGGCGGGCGAGGTCCACGGAGGTGCCGGTGAAGGTCATCGCCGGGTGCAGCGCCAGCGGCAGCGCACCGGCCCGGGTGGCCGGCTCCAGCACGGCCACGCCGTGCGCGCCCGAGGTGTGCACCAGCAGCTGGCCGGGGCGGACGGCGCCGGTCGCGGCGAGGCCGGCGACCAGGTCGGCCAGCGCGTCGTCGGGGACGGTGAGCAGGACGAGGTCGGCGGCGGCCAGCACCTGCGGCGGGGTGACGACCCGCACGCCCGGCAGCAGGGCCTCGGCGCGGCGCCGGGAGGCGGCGGAGACCCCGGAGGCGGCGACCACCTTGTGGCCGGCCAGCTGGAGGGCGGCGCCGAGCGCGGGGCCGACCCGGCCGGTGCCGACCACGCCCACGGCGAGGCGGGCGGGGCGGTTGCCGGGGTCGGCGGGGTCGTCGGGCAGGGCCGGATCGCCGTAGTCGGACTGACTCACGCACCCACCTCTGTCCAGGGCTTTCCGTTCCGGTCCGCTCGACGGGTACCGGACGTACCGGCCCATTCTACGGGGGCCGGGAGCGGGCCCGGGCGGTCCCGAGCGGCGCCCGGGGCGGGCTCAGTCGGTGGCGCCGGCGCGGATCAGGCCCGCCTCGTAGGCCAGGACCACGGCCTGGACGCGGTCGCGCAGGCCCAGCTTGGCCAGGATCCGTCCGACGTGGGTCTTCACGGTGGCCTCGGAGAGCACCAGCCGGGCCGCGATCTCCCCGTTCGACAGGCCCTGCGCGACCAGCAGGAACACCTCGCGCTCGCGCTCGGTGAGCGGGCCGAGGGTGTCCGCGCGGCCGGGGCCGCTCTGCGGGGTGGGCAGCACCTCGGCGAAGCGGTCGATCATGCGGCGGGTGGTGGTCGGCGCGACCACCGCGTCCCCGCCGTGGACGGCGCGGATCGCGGCCACCAGCTCGGTCGGCGGCACGTCCTTGAGCAGGAAGCCGCTGGCGCCGGCCTTGAGCGCGGCGAAGGCGTACTCGTCGAGGTCGAAGGTGGTGAGGATGAGCACATGCGGGGCGCCGGGCAGCGGGCTGCCGTCCTCGGCCAGGCAGATCTGCCGGGTGGCCTGCACGCCGTCCAGCCGCGGCATCCGGACGTCCATCAGGATCACGTCCACCGCGGTGTGCCGGAGCTTCTCCAGGGCCTGGGCGCCGTCCCCGGCCTCGGCGGCGATCTCGATGTCACCCTGCGACTGCAGGATCATCCGGAATCCGGTACGCAGCAGCTCCTGGTCGTCGACCAGCATCACGCGGATGGTCAAGGGTGGCTCCTAGCTCCTCGGGGGGAACGGCGGGGGTGCTGCGGGGTGCGACAGGGGGCGGAGCGGGCCGGCGGGGGGCCCGGGGCCGCGGTCAGTGGGCGGCCTTCAGCGGCAGCACGGCGCGGATCCGGAAGCCGCCGCCGGGCCGTGGCCCGACGTCGAGGCTGCCGCTGACCATGCCGACCCGCTCGCGCATGCCGATCAGGCCGTGGCCCTGGCCGTCGGTGCCGCCGGCGGCCAGCTGTTCGTCGGTGCTGCCGCGCCCGTCGTCCTCGACCAGCACGGCCAGCTCGCGCTCGCCGAAGTCGACCGCGACCCGGGCGTGCACATCGGGTCCGCCGTGCTTGCGGACGTTGGTCAGCGCCTCCTGGACGATCCGGTAGACCGTCAGCTCGACGCCGCGCGGCAGTTCGCGCGGGTCGCCCGAGGTCGCGAAGTCCACCTGGAGACCGGCCGTGCGGACCTGGTCCAGCAGCTCCGGCAGCTCCTCGACGCCCGGCTGCGGCACGTACTCCTCGCCCTTGGTGTCGGCGGTGCGCAGCACGCCGAGCAGCCGGCGCATCTCGACCAGCGCCTGCCGGCCGGTGGAGGCGATGGTGCCCAGCGCCTCCTTCGCCTGCTGGGGCGAGTTGTCCAGCACGTACGCGGCGCCGTCGGCCTGGACGATCATCACCGAGACGTTGTGCGCGACCACGTCGTGCAGTTCGCGGGCGATCCGGGCCCGCTCGGCGGCGACCGCCACCTTGGCCTGGGCGTCGCGCTCGCGCTCCAGCCGGGCCGCCCGGTCCTCCAGCTCCACCAGGTAGGCCCGGCGGACCCGGGTCAGCCGCCCCCACGCCCAGCAGAGGATGAACGGGGTGGTCATCATGCCCGCGAAGAACAGCGCCTCGGGGAGGGAGTACTCGACGTAGCTGATGTCGCCGTCGGGCAGCCGGGTGGCCTTCTGCGGGTGGAGCCGCCAGAACACCAGCGGTCCGGCCAGCAGCCCGGCGGCCAGGGCCACCCGGGACGTCCACGGCCGGCCGAAGGCGGCGCCCGTGTAGGCGAACACCAGATAGGCGATGCTGGAGATCGCCGGGTTGACGTCGAGGGCCACCTGGCCGAGGCCGACCAGGGTCGCGGCGGTCACCGTCAGGTCGGGGAAGCGGCGGCGGAAGACCATCAGCAGCGGCAGCACGACGGCGACGACGAAGCCGGCGACGGCCCGCCAGCCGTAGTTGCCGCTCCCCTCCTCCGGCAGGATGCCGAGGACGAGCACCAGCGCGGCCCAGGCGGAGTCGACCACCATGGGGTGTCGGCGGAGCCACGCGTTGAGTCGATGCACGGATCAAGCGTAGGCAGGTGCGGCGTGTTCCCAGGTCCGCCGGGAGGGCGATCCGCCCTACTCCCTAGGTCGGAGAGGGGGGCGTACCGATGCCGTACGGATTGGGCGGGTACGGACCGGGTGTGTAGCGTCCCGCCCCATGACCTGGATGCGGTGGGCGCCCGCGACGGAGCGCGCCCTCTACGGACCCGACACCGGCTTCTACCGCAGGCCGGAGGGCCCCGCCGGGCACTTCCGCACCTCGGTGCACGCCTCACCGCTGTTCGCCGGGGCGGTGGCCCGGCTGCTCCTTGAGGTGGACGCGGCACTCGGCCGTCCGGAGGAGCTGGCGTTCGTGGACGTCGGGGCCGGGCGGGGCGAGCTGGTCGCCGGGGTGCTGGCCCGGCTGCCGGAGGCGGTGGGGGAGCGGCTGCGGGTGTACGCGGTGGAGCTCGCCGACCGTCCGCCGCTGCCGCCCGCCGCTCCGTCCACAGGGCTGTGGACGGAGCGGCGGTGGGACGCGGTGGTGTGGACGGACGCGGTGCCGCGCGGCGTCACCGGGCTGCTGTTCGCCAACGAGTGGCTGGACAACGTGCCGCTGGACACCGGCGAGGTCGGCGAGGACGGGCTGCTGCGCTACCTGGAGGTGGACACCGCGACCGGCGAGGAGCGGCTCGGCGCCCCGGTCGACGCCGCCGACGCGGCCTGGGCCGCGCGCTGGTGGCCGGCCGAACGCCCCGGGGACTTCACCGAGTTCGGCGCCCCCCGGGACGCCGCCTGGGCGCACGCGGTGGCCGGGCTGGAGCGCGGGCTCGCCGTCGCCGCCGACTACGGGCACACCGCCGCCCGCCGCCCGCCGTTCCCCACCCGCACCGGCTTCCGGTCCGGCCGCGAGGTGGCTCCGGTGCCCGACGGCTCCTGCGACGTCACCGCGCACGTCGCGCTGGACGCCGTCGCCGTCCCCGGTCTCCACAGCCTGTGGACGACGCAGCGGGAGGCGCTGCGGGCGCTCGGCGTCAGCGGCGCCAGGCCGGCGCTCGCCCTCGCCTCCACCGACCCGGCCGGCTACCTGCGGGCCCTCGGGGGCGCCGGCGAGGGGGCGGAGCTCACCGACCCGGCCGGTCTCGGCGCGTTCGGCTGGCTCGCGCAGACCGTCCGGATGCCGGTACCGGCGAGCCTGGAGGCGCTGCCGGGATGGCAGACTCTCACCCCATGAGGGAGACCACGGTCGGCATCGGGGCGGGAGCCGAGAACTTCACGGGCGAGGCGGGCGCCACCGACATGGTGCTCAACATCGGCCCGCAGCACCCCGCCACCCACGGCGTGCTGCGGCTGCGGCTGGTGCTGGACGGCGAGCGCATCGTCGCCGCCGAGCCGGTGATCGGCTACATGCACCGGGGCGCCGAGAAGCTCTTCGAGGCCCGGGACTACCGGCAGATCATCATGCTGGCCAACCGGCACGACTGGCTGTCGGCCTTCTCCAACGAGCTGGGCGTGGTGCTCGGCGTCGAGCGGATGCTCGGTATGGAGGTGCCGGAGCGCGCGGTGTGGATCCGCACCCTGCTGGCCGAGCTGAACCGCGTCCTCAACCACCTGATGTTCCTCGGCTCCTACCCGCTGGAGCTGGGCGGGATCACCCCGATCTTCCACGCCTTCACCGGCCGCGAGGACCTCCAGCACGTGCTGGAGGAGGCCTCCGGCGGCCGGATGCACTACATGTTCAACCGGGTCGGCGGCCTGAAGGAGGACCTCCCGGCCGGCTGGCTCGGCCGGGTCCGCGCCGCCGTCGCCGTGGTCCGCTCCCAGCTGCCGGTCTTCGAGGAACTGGTGCTGGGCAACGAGATCTTCCGCGCCCGCACGGCCGGGGTCGGCGTGCTCACGAAGGCGCAGGCCCAGGCGTACGGCGTCAGCGGCCCGATCGCCCGGGCCAGCGGCCTGGACTTCGACCTGCGCCGCGACGAGCCCTACCTCGCGTACGGCTCCGAGGAGCTGCGGCGGGTGCTCACCGTGGTCACCCGCGAGGAGGGCGACTGCCTGGCCCGCTTCGAGTGCCTGCTGGAGCAGACGGTCAACGCGCTGGACCTCGCCGACGCCTGCCTGGACAAGCTGGCCGGGCTCGCCCCCGGGCCGGTCAACCTGCGGCTGCCCAAGGTGCTCAAGGCCCCCGAGGGCAGCACCTACGCCTGGACGGAGAACCCGCTCGGCGTCAACGGCTACTACCTGGTGTCGCGCGGCGACAAGACGCCGTGGCGGCTCAAGCTGCGCTCGGCGTCGTTCAACAACATCCAGGCGCTCACCGAGCTGCTGCCGGGGACGCTGGTCGCCGACATGGTGGCGATCCTGGGCTCGATGTTCTTCGTCGTCGGCGACATCGACAAGTGAGGACGGACGAGGGGGCGGGCGGGTAGCCGCCCGCCCCCTCGGCGCTACGCGTTCTTCGGCGTCCTGGGCTTCTTCGCCGGGTCGGCCGGGTGCGGGGCCACCTTCCGGTCGCCCTTGGTGGCGATCCGCTCCTCGCAGAGCCCGGCCAGCACCCGGTACGCGGCCGGGCCCATCAGCTCGGTGAGCTCCGGGCGGTAGCTGACGTAGACCGGGTCGGCGCCCTGGTGGGCGTCCGGGCTGCCGGTGCACCACCAGTGCAGGTCGTGGCCGCCGGGGCCCCAGCCGCGCCGGTCGTACTCGCCGATGGTGACCTGGAGGTAGCGGGTGTCGTCCGGGCGGTCGATCCAGTCGTAGGTGCGGCGCACCGGCAGCTGCCAGCAGACGTCCGGCTTGGTCTCCAGCGGCTCGCGGCCCTCCTTGAGCGCGAGCGCGTGCAGGGCGCAGCCCGCGCCGCCGGCGAAGCCGGGGCTGTTCACGAAGATGCAGGCGCCGTTGACCCGCCGGGTCTGGCGGTCGCCGTCCTCGTCGAACATCGTGATGCCGCCGTCGGTCCTGATCCGGCCCTTGGCGTCGGTGCCGTGCGCGTGGTTCTCCCACAGCTCGGGGGTCAGCCGGGCCGCGTGGCCGGTGACGCGCTTCTCGTCGTCCTCGTCCGAGTAGTGCGCGCCCAGCGTGCAGCAGCCGTCGGACTCGCCCCGGCCCTCGCGGATGCCCTGGCAGCCCTGGCCGAAGATGCACGACCAGCGGGAGGTCAGCCAGGTCAGGTCGCAGCGGAAGACCTGCTCCCCGTCGTCCGGGTCGGTGAACTCGACCCAGGCACGCGGGAAGTCGAGCGGCACCTCGGGGCGGAGCTCGGAGCGGAGGACCGGCATCGCGAGGTCGACGGCGGCCGGGGTGCCGGCCTTCCGCTTGGCCTTCTTGCCCTGGGAGGTGCTGCTGCTGTGCTGGGACGTGTCTGCTGCTGCCACTCGGCAAGGGTAGAGCCTTCGCGCGGTGGCGGACCGATCGTGGCCACCGGGTCCACGAGGAGTTCACCGCCCGGCGCCCGGCCGCGGTGGGTGCGGGGCCGCGGTGAAGGCGGGGTGAAGGGCCCGTCGGCGCACGCCGGGCGGGGCCGCGGGCGGCCCTAGGATGGCTGCCGGTCCAGCACACGGGGAGGTCCGCGATGGCCGGTGGCAGCAGCGAGTTCGTCATCAAGCCGTGGGAACTGCACGGCGAGGGGCGGGAGTTCGAGCGGATCTCGGCGGACTTCGGGAAGGCCGCCACCGCCCTGGAGCAGGGGCTCGCCGCCCTGGGCAGCCCGTGGGGCGCGGACGCCCCGGGCAGCGGGTTCGCCGCCGCGTACCGGGAGGCGCACGGCGCTCTGGTGGGCGGGCTGCGCGGGCTGGCCGGGCGGCTCGGGACGGTCGGCACGGGTCTGCACGGCATGGCCGAGCGGACCGCCGACGCCGACACCTCGGCGGCGAGCGGCTTCGCCGGCGGTGCGCCGGGCGGGCGCGGCACCGGCAAGGACCGGTCGGCCTGACGCCGGTGGTGGACGCGCGCACCGTTCGGGGCCCGGCGCGCGTCCTTCCCCCGGGGCGGTGCGCCGCCCGGTAGCGCAGGGCCTGTCCGTCGAAGGGGGAGACACGTGTCCCGGAAACTGCCCGAGGAACTCGTCCCGGTGCTGGTCCGGACCGGCCACCGGTGGCCGCTGGCCGACGAGGAGGGGCTGCGCAGGGCGGCGGGCCTCTGGCGCGAGTTCGGCACCGAGGCGGACCGGCTGGCCGGGCGCGGCGGCGACGCCGTGCGGCGCGTCACCGGGGACAACTCGGGCCGCGCCGTCGAGGCCTTCGCCACCTACTGGCAGGCGTTCCGCGGCGGCGGCAAGGGGCACCTGGACGACGCGCACGCCGCCGCCGGGCTGGTCGCCGGCGCCTTCGACGCGGCCGCCCGCGCCGTCGACTCCGCCAAGGCCGACATCGTCGCCGCCCTCAACGAGCTGGCCGCCGAACTGGAGCAGGCCGAGGAGGCGGTGGCCCGGGCCCGGGCCGCGGCGGCGTCCCGGGCGACGCCGGTGCCGGGGCCGGTGCCGGGCGGCGTGTTCGACGCGGTGCGGCAGAGCGTCGACGCGGTCGCCGAACGGACGGCGCGGGCGGTGGCGGCCGCCGCCGTCGAGGCCGCCGGGCTGAGGATCGGCGGACTGCTCGACGAACTCGGCCGGGCGATGAAGGACGGCCTGGGCACCGCGCTGCGGGAGCCGGCCGTGGTCGCGCTGCTGCGGCTGGCGCCGCCCGGCGCCGACGGTGTGCGGGCGGCCGGGTACCCGGGCGGCGCCGCCGGGGCCTTCGACCCGGTGGCCGCCGGGCTGCCCGCCGTGCTCGGCGAGCCGGGGGTGCTCGGCGGCCCCGGCGGGACGGGGCTGACCGTGGTGCCGGGGCAGGACGGCCGGCCGGTGGTGGGCGTGCCCGGGCTGGCCGTGAAGCTGGACGAGGCCGGGCGGCCGGTGCTGGACGAGCACGGTGAGCCGGTCATCGTGCGGGCCGACGGCACTCCGGTGGCGGACGCCGGGGGGCTGGTCGTCGTGCCCGGGGCGGACGGCCGGCCGGTGGTCGGGGTGGAGAACCTGGCCGTGAAGCTGGACGAGCACGGGCAGCCGGTGCTGGGCAGGGACGGGCAGCCGGTGCTGACCGGCCAGGACGGCCGGGAGATCACCGGGGTGCCGCTGGCGGGCTCGCCGTCGGGACCGCTCCCCGGGCCGCCGCCCGGACCGGGGGAGGGGGACGGGCGGCACGGCCACGGCGCCGGCGGTGGTGACGGCGCCGGCGGTGCGCAGGACGACGGGGCGGACGGCGAGGGCCACGGCCACGGGCGCGGGGCCGGCGGGGGCGGGCCGGTGACGGCGGTGGCGGCCGGAGTGGACGCGGTGCTCGGGGCCGGGGCCCCGGGGGCGTCCGGCGGCGGTCCGGGCGACGAGGACGGCGTGACCGCTCCCGGTCCGGGCGGGCACGGGCCCCGGCCGGGGCCGGAGGGCTTCGCGGACGCCCCGGCGGGTGGGTCCGGGGGTTCCTCCGGTGGCGGTGGTGGCGGTGGTGGCGGCGGGGACAGGGCTCCGGCCGGGCCCGGGCCGACCCCCGTCCACCACGCCGACGGGGGCGGGGGCGGGGGAGCGGGCGGCGGCGGTTCGACCGGCTCGCCCGGGCACCCCCGCGCGGCCGACGGCGACTACCTGCTGCCGCCGGCCGCCGCGCCCGCGCCCTCGCCCGCGCCGGGTCCGTCGCCCGGCGGGGGCGGTGGTGGGGGGTACGCCGCGGGTCCGGTGACCGTGCGGACCGACTCGGTGCTCGCGCCACCCGCGCCCCCGCCCGTCACCGGCCACGACCTCGCGGCCCCGGCCCCGGCGCCCGCCACCGCCCCCGGGCCGGCTCCGGCGGCGGGCGGCTGGACGCCCGCGCCGCACGTCACCGCCCACCCCGGCTCCTACGCCGCGCCGTTCACGGCGCCGCCGGGCGCCGGTGGCGGCGGCCCGGTCGGGCCCGGACCGCTGGCCGTGGG
>NZ_JBHYUU010000035.1:0-33913 GCF_042749955.1 Kitasatospora sp. NPDC059462
CGGTGGCGCCCCCGGGGTGGGCCGCGGGCGCGGGGGGGGGGCGGCGGGCCCCCCCCCCCCCCGCCCGGCCGCCGCGGGGGGGCGGGGGGGGCCGCCCCCCGGGGGGGGGCCCCCCCCCACGGCCGCTGCTCCTCAGGGGCGCTCTAGGACGGGTCGACCCCCAGGTCGTGGGACGGATTGCCGCCGGACTCGATGGGCCGGCCCTTCACCTGTGCCTCGTTGGCGTGCAGCTCGTTGAGGTCGGCCGTGTCGGCGGCGATGTCGCCCCGGCTGTCGCCGCCGTCGCGGTGGACGCGGATGCCGTTCGCGGGGAAGTCGATCCAGCCCTGGCCGGCCTCGCGCCGGCCCACCCACGGGGTGTTGACGCCCTCCTCCGCGTCGACCCGGGCGGCCGTGAGGACGCCCGGGGTGGCGTTGTGGCCGTGGTAGACGTTGACGCCGCGGTCCGGGAAGGTGATCCAGCCGGCGTCGTCGGTGCTGCCCTGGACCAGCCGGGTGGTGATGTTGTCGGCCGTCACCCTTCCCAGGTTCCCGTTCGAGGTGCGGACCTCCACGCCGTCCGTGGCGAAGGTGACCCGGCCCTTGTTCTCCGTCCCCTCCACCCACGGCGTGTGCACCCCGCCGGTGGCGACCACGCTCTCCACGTCCACCTCGGCCGCCGCCACCGTCCCCGGCGCATGCGCGTCGTTGTCGACCCGCGCACCCTGCGACGTGAACGTCACCCGACCCCGATCCGCCGTCCCCTCCACCCACGGCGCGCGCACCCCGTCGGCGAACTCGGGGACGGTCGCGTGGACGGTGGTGGTGAGGAAGTACCCCTCCTGCACCTGTCCGGTGCCGTCGGCGGTCCCGGCCACCAGGGTGTAGGTGGTGCCGCGCGTCAGGGGGCGGCCGGGCGTGTGCTCGTGCGGCCCGTACGGCGTCGGCGCAGAACGCACCGGCGGCGCGACGTCCTCCAGGGTCCCGTCCGGATAGCGGATCCAGTACCGGAGGCTGTCCGGTCCGTCCCAGCGCAGAACGACGTTCTGGCCCGCGCCCACCAGGGACAGGTCCGCCCGGAGGTTCTGCGGGACCTGCGGCGTCTGCTTCACCAGTGCGAGCGTGGTGCCGTAGTAGAGGCCCGCCTTGTACCTCGGCGCACCGAGGTCGCCGCCGCGGGCGATCTCGTGGATCGACACGACGGCCGGACCGGCCTGACCGGAGACCCGGATGTTCTCCAGCTTCAGGATCAGGTGCCCCTGTCCCGGCAGCGTCACCTCCCGCCCCGAGGGGGCCGCGGCCCGGAAGCGGCCCACGCTCCCCGGGTACGGCGTGAAGTCCGGGACCTCCTCGCCGACCGGCGGCTGGTAGCTCCTGGTGGCGATGGTCGCGGTGATCGCCGCGCCGTCGTCCGTCAGGTCACCGCTGCCGGTGCCGACCGGGATCAGGACGTCGATGTGCCGCCACGTCACGTCGGACAGGTGCGGGTTGGAGACGACCAGGTACACCGTCCCCACCGACGGCGCTCCGGGACGCGAGGCTTGAAGCGAGGTCGGATCCGTGAGGATCTCGTAGTGGAGCAAGGACGGCACGGCGCGTTCTCCCTAGCTCGGCGGTGCACACGATCCGGGCAGTCGACAGTAGGCAGCCCCTCACCCTTCGAATCCCCCGATCCCCGGGCTCTGTCCCGAATCGCTCCCCTCCTGACCGGAACCGCACCACGGGAACCCGCCGGGGCCGGGCCATGGCGGACGCCCTGCTCGTGCCCCCGGGCGGGGTGCCCTCGGAGGGGCACCGGACTGCTCCGGCGCCCCTCCCCCGGAACCGCCCCTTCTACGTGCGGTTCCCGTGGAACTGCCCGGAGGCGCTGATGTCGCCGCGGATGTACACGCCGCCGTACGAGACGTTGGTGCCCAGGCTGAAGTTTCCGTGCGTGACGCCGATGCCGTCCCTGAATTCCGCCCATTTCTCGAACGTGCTCTGCCCCTTGACGAACAGGAAGTTGCCCCAGATCGTCCCCTTGACGGTGGCGTCGCCGCCGGTGACCAACTCGCTCAGGTCGGCCTTGCCCGCCGTGACGGTCCCCCGCTTCTTCCCTTCCTTGTAGACGTTGACCCCGGTCCGCGAGAATTCGATCCGGCCGCCGTTGTCGTCGCGGCCCTGGACCGACCCGGTCGTCACGCTCTCGGCCGCCGCCCTGCCCTTGACGGAGAGGTCACCGCCGACCACGGCGTTCCCCTCGGCCTCCAGCCGGCCGTGGACGACCAGCCGGGGCGGTCCGTCCTGCGTGTCCAGCACGTGATCGACCGTCAGCGAGCCTTCGACGGTGAGGCGTTCGGCCACCCTCGCCCGGCGGGTCCGCAGGTCGTTCACGTCCACCTCGCCGGCGGCGACGGTTCCCCACACGTGGTCGCCCGCACCCTGGTAGACGCGGATGCCGTTCGCCGGGAAGTCGATCCAGCCGGAGTCCGCGCCGCGTCCCCTGACCGTCGTGGTCCTCACGTCGTGGTGGACATCGGCGGTCCCGGCCTCGACCGTCCCCGGGGAACCGGCGCGGTCGTCGACCCTCACGCCGTCCCCGGTGAAGGTGACCCGGCCCCGGTCCGTCGTGCCCTCGATCCACGGGGCGCGCACCCCGCCGGCGAACTCGGGGACGAACGCGTGGACGGTGGTGGTGAGGAGGTACCCCTCGTGCCGCTGCCCGGCTGCGTCCACGGTCCCGGCCACCAGGGTGTAGGTGGTGCCGCGCGTCAGGGGGCGGCCGGGCGTGTGCTGGTACGGACCGTACGGTGTCGGCGCGGAACGCACCGGCGGCGCGACGTCCTCCAGGGCCCCGTCCGGATAGCGGATCCAGTACCGGAGGCTGTCCGGCCCCTCCCAGCGCAGGACGACGTTCTGACCCGCCCCCACCAGGGACAGGTCCGCCCGGAGGTTCTGCGGGAGCCGCGGCGCCTGCTTCACCAGTCCGAGCGTGGTGCCGTAGTAGACCCCCGGCACGTTGGACGGCTGCGCACCGAGGTCGCCGTCGTGGGCGATCTCGTGGATCGACACGACGGCCAGGCCCGCCCGGTCGGAGACCTGGATGTTCTCCAGCTGCAGGACCAGGTGCCCCTGTCCCGGCATCGTCATCTCCTGTCCCGAGGGGGCCGCGGCCCGGTAGCGGCCCCCGCCCAGCGGGTGCAGGGTGAAGGTCGGGGCGTCCTCGCCGGGCAGCGGCTGGTAGCTCCTGGTGGGGATGCTCGCGATGATCGCGGCGGTGCTGTCCGTCAGGTGGCCGCTGCCGGTGCCGACCGGGATCAGCACATCGATGTGCTTCCACGTCACGTCGGCCAGGTGCGGGTTGGAGACGATCAGGTACACCGTCCCCACCGACGGCGCTCCGGGACGGGAGACTTGGAGCGAGGTCGGATCCGTGAGGATCTCGTAGTGGAGCAACGACGGCACGGTGAGTTCTCCCTACTCGGCGGCGCACACGATCCGGGCAGTCGACAGTAGGCAGCCCCCCGCCCTTCGCCTCCCCGGATCCCCGGGCTCTGTCCCGAATCGCTCCCCTCCTGACCGGAACCACGTCACAGGGGTCCGGCGGCACCGCCCGTGCCCCTCCGGCGGTACCGCGCGGGCCCCGGCGGGGTGCCGGGGCGCGGGCGGCCGACGGGTCAGGGCCGCGGGGAGGCCGCGGCGGTGCGGAAGGCGGTGAGGGAGTCGGTGAGCGCCCTGGTCACGGGGCCCTGTTGGGAGTTGAGGTAGAAGTGGCCGCCGGGGAAGGAGTGGAGGCGGAAGCCGCCGGAGGTGACCTCCGACCACCGCTCCGCCTCCTGCCGGGTCACCTGGGGATCGGCGTCGCCGGTCAGGACGGTGATCGGCGAGCGCAGCGGCGGGCCGGCGCGGTGGGCGTACGTCTCGACCGCCGTGTAGTCGGCGCGCAGACACGGCAGGATCATCCGCCGGATGTCCTCGTCCTCCAGGAGGGCGCTGTCGGTGCCGTTCAAGCGCTGGACCTCGGCGATGACACCGGCGTCGTCGCGCAGGTGCACCGTCTCGTGCCGCGTGGTGGTCGGCGAGCGGCGGCCCGAGACGATCAGGCCGAGCAGGTCGACGGCGCGCTCGGCCTCCAGCCGGCGGGCCGTCTCGTAGCCGAGGACGGCGCCCATGCTGTGCCCGAAGAACACCAGGGGACGGTCTGTGCGGGGGCGCAGCACCGTGCAGATGGCGTCGACGAACGCCTCGACGGTGTCCAGGCAGGGTTCGTGGCGGCGGTCCTGGCGGCCCGGGTACTGCAGGCAGAGCACCTCCGTCTGCGGCCCGAGCGCGGCGGACAGCGGCTGGAAGTAGCTGGCGGAGCCGCCGGCGTGCGGGAAGGCGACCAGGGTGACGGCGGCGTCGGGGGCCGGGCGGTACTGCCGGAGCCAGCGCCCGCTCAGCTCCTGGAGCTCGGGGTCGGACATCGGGGGAATCCGTTTCTCGTGGGGGCCGGTACGGCCGGTCAGCGGGCGAAGCGCAGCGGCAGCTCGGCGAGCCCGCGCAGGAAGTCCGAGGGACGCCAGGTCAACCGGCCGGGCGGGACGGCGAGTTCCAGCACCGGGAAGCGGGCCAGGGTCTCGGTCAGCGCGACCCTGATCTCCTGCCTGGCCAGCTGGTGGCCGAGGCAGAAGTGCGGGCCGTGGCCGAAGGCGAGGTGCCCGGTGGTCGGGCGCAGCAGGTCGAAGGCGTGCGGGTCGGCGCGGACGGCCGGGTCCCGGTTGGCGGCCGACGGCAGGAAGCGGACCAGCTCGCCCTTGCGGACGACCACGCCCTCGATCTCGATGTCGTCGAGCGCGACCCGGTTGGTGGTCGACAGCAGGGAGCCCCGGTAGCGCAGCGCCTCCTCGCCGGCGCTCGTCACGAGTTCCGGGTCGGCCCGCAGCGCTGCCAACTGGTCTGGGTGGTTGAGGAGTTCGAGCAGGGCGCTGGCGATGACATAGGCGGTGGTGACGTGTCCGGCGAACAGCAGGACGGAGCAGAAGCCGACGAGTTCCTCCCGGGTGAGGGCCTGGCCGTCGTCCAGCCGGGCGCCGACGAGCTCGCTCAGCAGGTCCTCGGTCGGCTGCCGGCGCTTGGCCTCGACCAGGTTGGTGCAGTAGGCGGCGAAGGCGTCCGTCGCGGCCTGGCGGACCGGTGCCGAGGGCGAGTCCATGTTCTTCACCCGGGTGTGGAACACCTCGCGGTCCTCCCGCGGCACGCCGAGCAGCTCGCAGATCACCTCCAGCGGGAAGGGGTTGGCGAAGGCGGCCACGAAGTCGGCCTCGCCCTCGGCGGGCAGGCCGTCCAGCAGGCCGCGGGCGATCTCGACGAGGCGGGGTTCCAGCGAGCGCACCGCGCGGGAGGCGAAGGCGGCGCTGACCAGCCGGCGGTAGCGCGCGTGCTCCGGATTGTCCTGCTCGAAGAGGACGATCGGGCTGTCCGGGATCTGCGCGGCCTGCGGCGCGTGCCGGTGGAGGTCGCTGGAGAGCCGGGGGTCGCCGAGCAGCCGCCGGGAGGGCTCGGCGCCGAGGACGGTCCACGCCTCGGTGCCGTCGGCCTGGCGGGTGCGGACCACCGGGTGACGGCGGGCCAGCTGCCCGAGCTCGCGTTCCGCGTCGGGCAGGGAGGAGATCTGGACGAGGTCCAGGACGGGGATCATGCCTGTCCCTCCGGTCCGTCCGGGGTGGTGGCGGTGATCCGGGGCAGGTCCCGCAGCCACAGGTGCCGGCTCGCGATGCGCCAGCGGCCGCCGTCCTTCTCCAGCAGGTCGACGTACGAGCCGCTGCGGCCGATCTCGTGGCTGCCGTCGTCGAGGGCGAAGGTGACGGAGAGCAGCGAGCGCGCCTCGGCGGTGTTCCCGTCCAGGCGGACGACGACGGTGTTGCCGGTGAGGTGGCGCTGGTGGGCGCCGCGCTTCTCGGTGTGGTGGCGGTACAGCGCGGCCATCGCGAAGACGATCCGCTCGCGGGTGGTCACCGACGGCGGGAAGCCCTCGGGGGCCGGGGTGAAGGTGAAGCTGGCGTCCTCGGTGAAGAGGTCGCCGAGCGCGTCGAAGTCGCCGGAGTCGTAGTACAGGCTGTAGGCGGCGACGACGTCCTGGATGGCGGCCCGGTCGGCGAGGAAGGCCGCGTCGAGGTGGCCGGTCGAGCCGGGGGCCGGAAGCAGCGGGGCGGGCGTCGCGGGCGTGGTCCGGGGCATGGGTGATGGTCCTTTCGTCGATGGTGCGGTCGTACGGTCATGCGGTCGTGCGGGGGGCGCGGGCGGGGTCACGGGGTGGCCCGGACCAGCCCTTCGATCCAGGTGCGCACCGCGGCGCCGGTCTGGTCCGCGTGTTCGCCGATCATGGTGCAGTGGTCGCCCTCGACCTCCACGGCGGTGTGGTCGTGGGGCCAGGAGGAGCGCCAGTCCTCGCCGGTCATCGGTTCCTCCGGTGAGCCCGGGACGCAGCGCGACGGCCGGACGAACAGCGTCGGCACGGCGGCCGGCTCGGGCTCCCAGCCGCGGAACATCCGGCGGTAGCTGCCGATCGCGGTGAGTCCGGTGTAGCCGAGCGCGGTGAACGCCTGGCGGCGCACGATCACCTCGTAGTTCATCGCCTTGCGCATGCGGCGCGACATGGTGGCCGGCAGGTAGGTGTCCAGCAGCACCTGGCCGGCCGGCGCGGTGCCGGCCGCCCGGAGCCGGCTGCTGACGCCGTGGGCGAGCCAGCCGCTGGAGGAGTAGCCGAGCAGGATGAACGGCTCGCCCTCGGCGCAGCGCAGGGTCGCGTCGGCGAGCAGGTCCAGCAGGACGTCGCGGGAGGCGGCGAGCGGCTCGCCGGTGCGGAAGCCGGGGACGGTCAGCACGGCGGTGCCGCAGAACCCGTCGAAGGCGGAGGCCAGCCGGCCGAACTGGATGGTGCCGTCGACCGGGGCGAACGGCGGGAAGCAGATCAGCCGCGGGTGCTCGCCGCCCTGCGACATCCGCACGTGGCCGGACAGGGCGGCCAGGTGCGCGAGGTCGGCGCTGACCTCGCGCAGGCCGGACGCTCCGACCAGCAGCGCCTCCGCGTCGTCCATCTGCCCGCGCAGGGCGAGCTCGCGGTAGACGGAGCCGAGCAGTTCGTTGGACTCCTCGGTGCCCGGCCGCGGCACGTGGCGGGCGGCGCTCCCGTCCTCCAGGACGCGGGCCAGGTGCGCGGCGAGCGCCGCCGGGTCGGCGTGGTCGTAGACCAGGGTGCTGGGGAGGTCGAGGCCGGTGGCCTCGCCGAGCCGCCGGGCGAGCCCGACGGTGGCCAGCGAGTCGAAGCCCATCCCGCGGAAGGGCTGGTCCGGGTCGACGGCGCCGGCGTCGGCGTGACCGAGCTGGGCGGCCGTCTCGGTGCGGACCAGGTCGAGCAGTTCGGCGGCGAGCCGGGCCGGGGAGCGCTCGGCGGAACGGTCCCGGAGCGGGTGCGGCTCGGCTTCGGGCGCCGGGCCCGCCGGGCGCTCCGCGGCGACCGCCACGAGGTCGGCGATCAGTGGCCGGGGGCGGGCGGCGGCGTAGCTGTGCGCGAGCCGGGTCCAGTCCACGTCGGCGACCGTCACGCAGGTCAGGTCCTCGTCCAGCGCCTGGCCGAGGGCCGTCAGGGCGGTGGCCGGGTCCATCGGCCGCACCCCGAGCCGGCCGAGGTGGCGGCCGGCCTCGCCGTCGGCCATGCCGCCGGCGGCCCAGGGTCCCCAGGCGACGGCGGTGGCGGTGACCCCGCGCTGGCGACGGCGCCGGGCGAGGGCGTCCAGGTGGGCGTTGGCGGCCGCGTAGGCGCCCTGCGCGGCCCCGCCCCAGACGCCGGCACCGGAGGAGAACAGCACGAAGGCGTCGAGCCGGGCCGTGGCGAACAGGTCGTCCAGCGCCAGCGCCCCGGCGGCCTTGGCGGTGACGGTGGCGGCGATCGCGGCCGGGTCGGTGTCGAGCAGCCGGGCCGGGCCGGCGACACCGGCGGCGTGCAGCACGGTGCGGATCCGCGGGAGTTCCTCGCCCAGGGCCTCGCGGAGCCGGTCGGTGGCGTCCGGGGCGGTGAGGTCGCAGGCGATCGGCACCAGGTCGGCGCCGCCGGCCGCGAGGTCGGCCCGCAGCTCGTCGAGGCCGGGGGTGTCGGGGCCCCGGCGGCCCAGCACCAGCACCCGTTCGGCCCCGCGGGCGGCGAGCCAGCGGGCCGCGTGCCCGCCCAGGGCCCCGGTGCCGCCGGTGATCAGTGCGGTGCCGCCGGTCCGCCAGCGGCGGTCGGGGTGAGCGGGGCCGTCCGGGCCGGCGGGGCGGGACAGGCGGCGGCCGAAGGTGCCGAGCGGACGGATCGCGAACTGGTCCTCTCCCCCGGCATCGGCCAGGACGCCGAGCAGGGTGGTCAGGGAGCGCTCGTCGGGGGTGGCCGGAAGGTCGGCCAACCCGCCCCAGCTGCGCGGGTGTTCGAGGCCGATGACGCCTCCCAGGCCCCAGATCCCGGCGCCCGTCGCGGAGGCCACGTCCTCGCCCAGGACCGAGACGGCGCCGGCCGTCAGGCACCAGAGCGGGGCGGCGACGTCCGCGTCCGCCAGCGCCTGGACCAGGGTGGCGGTGGCCGTCACGGCGCGGACCAGGCCCGCTGCGCCGTCGTCCACCTCGGCGGGCGCCGCCCCGAGCAGCGAGACGACCCCGGCGAGGCCCGGCTCCCCGGCCGACTCGCGGAGCCAGGCGGCGAGTTCGGCCCGGTCGGCGGCCCCGGCGTCGAGCTCGCGGCGCAGGACCCGGGCGCCGCCGGTGGTCAGCGCCTCCCCCACCGCGGCGGCGATCTCGCCGGCGGGGGCGGGGTGGACGAGGAGCCAGCGCCCGGTGGGCGCGGCGTCGGGGGCGGCGGGCGTCCACGGCTCCCAGCGCAGCTCGTGGCGCCAGGACCGGGCGGTCCGCGCGGTGCGGTCCTCGGTGCGCCAGGCCGAGAGCGCGGGAAGGAGGTCGCCCAGCGGCGCGTCCGCGGGGATGTCCAGCAGCGCGGTGATCCGGTCGACGTCGGACTGCTCCACGGCCTCCCAGAATCCGCCGTCCGCGGGCTCGGCGGCGGGCTGCGGGGCCGGGTCCGCGGCGGGCGGCTCGGGGGCGAGCCAGTAGGGGCGGCCCTGGAAGGGGTAGGTCGGCAGGTCCACCCGGCGGGCGCCGGTCACGGCCGGGGCCCAGTCGACCGGGGTGCCGCGGACGAAGGCGGTGGCGAGTCCCGCCGCCAGGGTCTCCCTCGGGTCGCGCCCGCAGCGCTGGGCGGGGACGGTGGTGGTGTCGGTCCCGGCCGTGCACTCCGCGACCATCGGCGTCAGCGCCGCCTCCGGGCCCAGCTCCACGAACACCGAGGCCCCCTCGGCCCGGGCCGCGGCCACCGCGTCCGCGAACCGCACCGGCTCACACACCTGCCGCACCCAGTACTCCGGATCGCACACCTCCCCCGCCGTCGCCACCCGGCCCGTCACATCCGACGCGAACAGGATCGACGGCTCCGACAAGCTGATGCCCGCCACCACCTCCCGCAGCTCCGCCAACACCGGCTCCATCAGCACCGAATGAAACGCATGCGACACCGCCAGCCGCGAGGAGCGCCACCCCCGCTCCCCGCACAGCACCCGCACCGCCTCCACGGCCTCGGCCTCACCCGAGACCACCACCGACGCCGGACCGTTCACCGCCGCGATCCCCACCACCCCCACCGCACGCTCCGCGAGCAGCGCCACCACCTGCGCCTCGCTCGCGCCCACCGCCAGCATCGCCCCGCCCGACGGCAGTCCACCCATCAACCGGGCCCGCGCCGCCACCAGAGCGACCGCACCCTCCAACGAGAACACCCCCGCCACATACGCCGCCACGATCCCACCCAGCGAATGCCCCAGCACCACCTCCGGCACCGCAACCCACGAACGCCACAACCGGTACAACGCCACCTCGAACGCGAACAACACCGGCTGCACCACACCCGTACCCTCACCACCCTCCCCCGGCTCCCCCAACAACACCTCCCGCACCGAGAACGGCACCACCCCCTCGAACGCCCCGCACACCTCGTCCACCGCCGCCGCGAACACCGGGAACGCCGCATACAACTCACGCCCCACACCCGCACACCGCACCCCCTGACCCGTGAACACCACGGCGTGCTTGCCGACCGCCCCCGCGCCACGCGGCACCGCCCCGGTCACCACGGCCGGGGTTCCGGCCGGCCGGGGCACGCCGTCGGCGAGCGCCGTCAGCCCGGCCGTCAGCTCGGCGAGGTCACGGCCGAGCAGCACGGCACGGTGCTCCAGCAGGGCCCGGCCGGTGACGGCGGACCAGGCGACATCGGCGGGCCCGGCCTGCGGGTGCTCGCGGACCCAGTCGCGCAGCCGGGCGGCCTGGGCCCGCAGCGCCTCGGGGGTCCGGGCCGACAGCACCCACGGAACGAGTCCGCCCACCCCGGGCCCGGCGGGCGGCTCCGGCAGCGGCTCCGCCGGTTCCGGGGCCTGTTCGAGGATCACGTGGGCGTTGGTGCCGCTGATCCCGAAGGAAGACACCCCGGCCCGGCGCGGCCGACCGCTCTCCGGCCACTCCACCGACTCCGCCAGCAGCTCCACCGCACCCGACGACCAGTCCACATGCGGCGACGGCGCATCCACATGCAGCGACTTCGGCACCACCCCGTGCCGCATCGCCATCACCATCTTGATCACACCCGCCACACCCGCCGCCGCCTGGGTGTGCCCGATGTTCGACTTCACCGACCCCAGCCACAACGGTTCACCGGTCCGCTCGCGCCCGTAGGTGGCCAGCAGCGCCCGGGCCTCGATCGGGTCACCCAGCGTCGTGCCCGTGCCGTGCGCCTCCACCACGTCCACCTCGTCCGTGGAGAGCCCCGCGTTCACCAGGGCCTGGCGGATGACCCGCTCCTGCGAGGGGCCGTTCGGCGCGGACAGCCCGTTGGACGCGCCGTCCTGGTTCACCGCGCTGCCGCGCACCACCGCGAGGACGGGATGCCCGTTGCGCACCGCGTCCGACAGCCGTTCCAGCAGCAGCAGGCCCACGCCCTCGCCCCACCCGGTCCCGTCCGCCGCCGCCGCGAACGGCTTGCACCGCCCGTCCGCCGCCAGACCGTTCTGCCGGGCGAACTCCACGAAGGCGGTCGGCCGGGCCATCACGGTCACGCCGCCGGCCAGCGCCAGGTCGCAGTCCCCCGCGCGCAGCGCCTGCGCCGCCGTGTGCAGGGCCACCAGGGACGAGGAGCAGGCGGTGTCCAGGGTCACCGCCGGGCCCTCCAGGCCGAGCACGTACGAGACCCGGCCCGAGACCACGGACATCGAGCCGCCGGTCACCCGGTGGCCCGCCACCTCCGGGGCGGCGACCGGCCGGCCACCGCCGTAGCCGAGCGCGGAGGCGCCGACGAAGACGCCGGTCCGGCTGCGCCGCAGCGCGAGCGGGTCGATGCCGGCGCGCTCCACGGTCTCCCAGGCGGTCTCCAGCAGCAGGCGCTGCTGCGGGTCCATCGCCAGCGCCTCGAAGGGCGAGATGCCGAAGAAGTCCGCGTCGAACTCGGCGGCCTCGTGGACGAATCCGCCCTGCCGGGTGGTGGAGCCGGCGGCGTCCCCCTCGGGCCCGGTCGCCCAGCCCCGGTCGGCCGGGAAGGCGCCGATCGCATCGGTGCCCTCCCTCACCAGGTGCCACAGGTCCTCGGCGGAGCGGACGCCGCCGGGCAGCCGGCAGCCGGTCGCGACGATCGCGATCGGCTCCCGGCCGGCCTGTTCGGCCTCCCGCAGCCGCTGTTTGGTCTCGCGCAGGTCCGTGGCGGTCATCCGCAGGAAGTGGCGGAGCTTCTCCTCGTTGGAGCCGGTGGACCCGGTGGACCCGTTGGACGGGTTCGGCGCGCCGGCCACGGTGGCCTCGGTGGACATGTGTGTACCCCTGTTCGGTTCGAGAATCCGGTGTGAACGGCTGCTCAGGAGATCCCGAACTCCTCCCCGAGGATGTCGAACATCTCGTCGTCGGTGGCGGTGTGCAGGTCGCGCCCGGCCTCGGCCTCCGGGCGCTGCCCGCCGCGCAGCCGCTCCGCCAGCTCGGTCAGCCGGTCGGCGACGCGGTCCCGGTCCGCGGCGCCGGACAGCGCCGCCAGGCCGGCCTCCAGCCGGTCCAGCTCGTCGAGCGCCGAGACGTTCCGCCCGGTGTCGTCGAACAGCTCGGCGCCGAGGTGGTCGGCCAGCGCCTGCGCCGTCGGGTGGTCGAAGACCAGCGTGGTCGGCAGCTCCAGCCCGGTGGCCGCGACCAGCCGGTTGCGCAGACCGACGGCGGCCAGCGAGTCGAACCCCAGGTCGCGGAACGGCCGTTCGGGCTCGATCTCGGCCGGATCGGCGTGCCCCAGCTGGGCCGCGACCTCGGCGCGCACCAGGGTGACGAACTCGGCGTTCCGGTCGTCGGCGGACAGCCCGGCGAGACGCTCGCGCAGCAGCTCGGGCGCCCGGGCGCCCCCGCCCGGCTCCGGTTCGGCCGGCTCCGGGGTCGCGGCCGCGACCAGCTCCGCGATCAGCGGACGCGGGCGGGCGGCGGTGTAGCCGACGGCGAAGCGCGGCCAGTCGAGGTCGGCGACGGTCACCCGCTCCAGGTCCTCCTCCACGGCCTGGCGCAGCGCTTCGAGGGCGAGCTCCGGGTCCATCGCCGTCACCCCGATCCGGTCGAGCGCCGCCGAGACGGCCTCGCCGTCCGACATCCCGCCGCCCGCCCAGCGGCCCCAGGCGACGGCGGTGGCGGCGCGGCCCTCGCCCCGGCGCCGGGCGGCGAGGGCGTCGAGGCAGGCGTTGGCCGCCGCGTAGGCGCCCTGGCCGGCCCCGCCCCACACCCCGGCCCCCGAGGTGAAGAGCACGAAGGTCCCGGCTTCGTCCTCGCGCAGCAGTTCGTCCAGCGCGAGGGCGCCGCCGACCTTGGCCGCGACCGCCTCGGCGATGGACGCACGGGTCATCCGGTCGAGCGGCCCGCCGACCTCGGCGCCCGCCGCGTGCACCACGGTGTCCACCCGAAGTCCCCGGCCGCGCAGGCCGGCGAGCAGGGCGGCGAGGGCCTCCCGGTCACTGACGTCGCAGGCGGCGATCTCCACCTCGGCGCCGGCCGCCGACAGCTCCTCGCGCAGGTCCGCGGCCCCCGGTGCGGCCTCGCCGCGCCGGCCGGCCAGCACGAGGTGCTCCACGCCGCCGCGGACCAGCCACCGGGCGACGTGCCCGCCGAGCGCGCCGGTGCCACCGGTGACCAGCGCGGTCCGCCCGGGGTACCAGGGGGTGTCCCGGCGGGGGGCGCCCTCGGCGTGCGGGAACCGGGCGAGGCGCCGGACGAAGGTGCCGAGCGGGCGGATCGCGACCTCGTCCTCCGCCGAGCCCGCGCCGAGCACGGCCGCCAGGGCCGCGCAGGAGCGCTCGTCGACGGTCCCGGGCAGGTCGACCAGGCCGCCCCAGCGGTCCGGGTGTTCGAGGCCGGCGACGCGGCCGAGCCCCCAGAGCGCGGCGGCCGTCGTACTGGCCGGGGGTTCGCCGAGGGGGGACGCCGCGCCCCGGGTGGCGCACCAGAGCGGTGCGTCGAGGCCCGCGTCGCCGAGGGCCTGGACCAGCGTGGCCAGCCCGTCCAGGGCGTCGGTCGGGTCGGCGGGGGCCGTCCCGGTGTCGGGCAGCAGCAGGACGCCGGCGGGCGCGGTCTCCCGCAGCCAGGCGGCGAGCTCGGCGCGCCCGGCCGGCACCGCGCCGGCTCCGGGGGCGAGCACCTCGGCGCCGGCCGCGGTGAGCGCGCCGGCCACCGTGGCGCGTGACTCCGCGTCGGCCGGGGCCAGCACCAGCCAGCGGCCGGTGAGCCGGCCGGGCGCGGCGGGGGCGCCCGCCCACGGCTCCCACCGCTCGGTGTAGCGCCAGGAGCGGGCCACCGTGTCGGCCCGCCGGCGGGTGCGCCAGGCGGCGAGGGCCGGCAGGACCTCGTGCAGCGGCGCGTCCTCGGGGACGCCGAGCAGCGCGGCGAGGCCCGGTGCGCCGGCGGTGGTGACGGTGTCCCACAGGGTGGCGTCGACCGGGTCGCCGCCCGGGGCGGCGGAGCGCTTGGCGCGCCCGGGCAGCGCGGTGCCGCCGTCCGGGTCGAGCCAGTAGCGGCGGCCCTGGAAGGCGTAGGTGGGCAGGTCGGCCCGGCGCACGCCGGGCCGGTGCAGCAGGCCGGCCCAGTCGACCGGCACGCCGCGGGCGAAGGCGGCGGCCAGGGCGGCGACCAGTTGCTGCGGACCGCCCGCGCCGCGCCGCAGGGTGTGCAGCACGGTGCCGGGCGTGGCGGCTTCGGCGATGAGCTCCTCCAGGGGCACCACGAGCCCGGGGTGCGGGCTGCACTCCAGGAAGACGGTGTGCCCCTCCGCGAGGGCCGCGCGCACCGCCGCGTCCAGCCGGACGGTTCCGCGCAGGTTGTCGTACCAGTACGGACCCGCCAACCGCTCCGGCTCGTCCACCGCTTCACCCGTGACGGTCGAGTACATCGCCACCCGGCCCGGCAGCGGGGCGACGTCGGCCAGCAGGGCCCGGAGGTCGTCGCGCAGCGGGTCCACGTGCCCGGAGTGCGAGGCGTAGTCGACCGGGATCCAGCGGGCCCGGACGTCCTCGCGCTCGCACCGCTCGGCCACGGCGGTCAGCGCCTCGACGGCTCCGGAGAGCACCACGCTCGACGGCCCGTTCACCGCCGCCAGCGACAACCGCTCGTCCCGGGAGACGATGTCGGCAGCGCGCTCGGCCGGGAGGCCGACCGAGAGCATCCCGCCGCCGGTCCCGGAGAGCCGCCGCAGCGCCTGGGCGCGCAGCACCACCACCCGGACGGCGTCCCGCAGGGACAGCAGCCCGGCCACGTGGGCGGCGGCGATCTCACCCTGCGAGTGTCCGATCACGGCCGCCGGCCGCACCCCGCACGACTCCCACCAGCGGGCCAGACCCACCATCACCGCGAACAGCACCGGCTGGACCACGTCCACCCGCTCCAGCAGAGCGCCCGAACCGTCGCGCAGCACCTCCAGCAGCGACCAGTCCGTCAGCGGGTCCATCACCCCGGCGCACTCCTCGACGGCGGCGGAGAACACCGGTGAGGTGTCGAGGAGTTCGGCCGCCATCCCGACCCACTGCGAGCCCTGGCCCGGGAACACGAACACCGGGCCGGTGGCGGCGGCGCCGGGGCCGCCCGCGTCCCCCGGGACCGCGTTCGGGGCGGTGGAGGCCGTTCCGTCCGCCACCGCCCGCAGACCGGCGGCGATCTCGGCGCCGTCACGGCCCCAGACCACCGCGCGCCGCTCCAGGGTGGCCCGCCCCGCGGCCAACGACCAGGCCGCGTCGGCGAGTCCGGCGTCCGGTCGGGCGGTCAGCCACTGCCCGAGCCGCTCGGCCTGCTCGCGCAGCGCGCCCTCGGTGCGGGCCGAGAGCACCCAGGGCACCACCCCGGCCACGCCCGCGGGCTCCCCGGCGGGGGCCTCGGGGGACGGACCGGCGGGGGCCTCGGCGGACGGCGCCTGCTCCAGGATGACGTGCGCGTTGGTGCCGCTGATCCCGAACGAGGACACCGCCGCGCGGCGCGGGCGGTCCAGCTCGGGCCAGGGGCGGCCCTCGGCGAGCAGTTCGACCCGGCCGGCCGTCCAGTCGACGTGCGGGGTCGGCGCGTCGACGTGCAGGGTCTTCGGCAGCGTGCCGTGGCGCATCGCCATCACCATCTTGATCACCCCGGCCACGCCCGCCGCGGCCTGGGTGTGGCCGAAGTTGGACTTCACCGAGCCGAGCCAGAGCGGCTGCTCCTCGGGGCGGTCCTGGCCGTAGGTGGCGAGCAGGGCCTGCGCCTCGATCGGGTCGCCGAGCACCGTGCCGGTGCCGTGCGCCTCCACCGCGTCGACGTCGGCCGTGGTCAGCCGCGCGTTGGCCAGCGCCTGGCGGATCACCCGCTGCTGGGAGGGGCCGTTGGGGGCGGTGAGGCCGTTGGAGGCGCCGTCCTGGTTGACCGCCGAGCCGCGGACCACCGCGAGGACGGGGTGCCCGTTGCGGCGGGCATCGGAGAGCCGTTCCAGCAGCAGCATGCCGATGCCCTCGCCCCAGGCGGTGCCGTCCGCACCGGCCGCGAAGGACTTGCAGCGGCCGTTCGGAGCCAGCCCCCGCTGGCGGGCGAACTCCACGAACACGCTCGGGGTCGACATGATCGTCACCCCGCCGGCCAGCGCGAGGTCGCACTCCCCGGTGCGCAGCGCGTGGCTCGCCCAGTGCAGCGACACCAGCGAGGAGGAGCAGGCCGAGTCGACGGTGACGGCCGCGCCCTCCAGGCCCAGGGTGTAGGCGACGCGCCCGGAGGCGACGCCGAAGGAGTTGCCGTTGCCGATGTACGCCTCCAGCTCGTCGTCGACGTCCTGGACCCGGCCGGCGGCGTAGTCCGAGTACATCAGCCCGGCGAAGACGGAGGTGTTGCTGCCGCGCAGCGAGAGCGGGTCGATGCCGGCCCGTTCGAAGGCCTCCCAGGAGGTCTCCAGCAGCAGCCGCTGCTGCGGGTCCATGGCCAGCGCCTCGCGCGGCGAGATGCCGAACAGCTCCGAGTCGAAGCGGTCGATGCCGCGCATGAACGCGCCCTCGCGGGTGTAGAAGCGCCCGGAGCGGTCCGGGTCCGGGTCGTACAGCCCGGCGAGGTCCCAGCCCCGGTCGGTGGGCAGCGGCGAGACGGTGTCCACGCCGTCGGCGACGACGCGCCAGAGGTCCTCGGGGCTCGCGATGCCGCCGGGGAAGCGGCAGCTCATGGCGACGATCGCGATCGGCTCGTCCGCCACCGCCCGGGCCGGGGCGGCGGCCGGGGCCCGGCCGTACTCGGGCAGGCTGAGCAGTTCGGTGCGCAGGAAGCGGGCGAGGGCGGTGGCGCTGGGGTAGTCGAACAGGACGGTCGCCGGGAGCCGCAGGCCGGTCGCGGTGTTGAGGCGGTTGCGCATCTCCAGCGCGGTCAGCGAGTCGAAGCCCAGCTCGGTGAAGGCCCGGTCGGCGCCGACCGTCTCGGGGCCGGCGTGTCCGAGGACGACGGCGGCCTGCCGGCGGGTCAGGTCGGTGAGCAGCTGGACCTGCTCGGCCTCGGGGCGGCCGGCCAGGCGCTGGGCGAGCCGGCGGGCCTCCTCGCCGCCCGCCCGGCGCCGTGCCGGGACGAGTCCGCTGAGGATGAGCGGCAGTTCGTCGAAGCGGCGCAGCGCGGCCAGGTCGAGCCGGACGGGCGCGAGCAGGGCCTCGTCCTGGGCGAGGGCGGCGTCGAACAGGGCGAGGCCCTGCTCGGCGGAGAGCGCGAGCACGCCGCTGCGGTCGATGCGGTGGCGGTCGGTGGTGCTGAAGTCCTCCCGCATCAGGCCGCTCTCCTCCTCCCACAGGCCCCAGGCCAGCGAGACGCCGGGCAGGCCGGCCGCCCGCCGGTGCTGGGCGAGGGCGTCCAGGAAGGCATTGCCGGCCGCGTAGTTGGCCTGGCCGCGGCTGCCGATGACGCCGGCGACGGAGGAGTAGAGCACGAAGGCGGTCAGGTCGAGGTCGCGGGTGAGCTCGTGCAGGTGGAGGGCTGCGTCCACCTTGGGGCGCAGCACGGGGGTGACGCGCTCGGGCGTGAGGGCGGCGATCACGCCGTCGTCCACGGCGCCGGCGGTGTGCACCACGGCGCGCAGCGGGTGCTCGGCGGGGACGGCGGCCAGCAGGGCCGCCAGGGCCTGCCGGTCGGCGGCGTCGCAGGCCGCGACCTCGACGGTGACGCCCAGGGCGGTGAGGTCGGCGGCGAGCTCGGCGGCGCCGGGGGCGGCCGGGCCGCGCCGGCTGGTCAGCAGCAGCCGGCGGACGCCGTGGGCCTCGGCCAGGTGCCGGGCGACGAGGGCGCCGAGCGCACCGGTGCCGCCGGTGACGAGGACGGTGCCGTCCGGGTCGAAGGCGGGACCGGTGGCCTCGGCGGACCCGGCCCCGGTGCTCCCGGTGCTCCCGGCGGTGGCGCTGCGGGCGATCCGCGGGGCGTACAGGGTGCCCGCGCGCAGGGCGAGTTGGGGTTCGCCGGTCGCGGCGGCGGTCGCGGTGGCCGCGGCCAGGGCGGACACCGAGGCCGGGTCGTCGTCGAGGTCGACCAGGACGATCCGGTCCGGGTTCTCCGACATGGCGGAGCGCACCAGGCCGCCGACGGCGGCGGCGGCGAGGTCGCGCACCGGGTCGCCGGCTCCCACCGAGACCGCCCCGCGGGTCACCACGGCCAGGCGGGTGCCGGTGAGGCGGGGGTCGGCGAGCCAGGTCTGGACGGTGTCCAGGGCCCGGGTGACGGCGGTGTGCACGGCCTGCGCCGGCGGCAGGTCCGCGCCCCCGGCGGCGGGCCAGGGCAGCACGACCACGGCCGGGGCGGGCAGGCCGTCGTCCAGGGCGCGGGCGAGGGCCGCCAGGTCGGTGTGCCGGGAGGCGTCCGGGGCCGGGTCCAGGTCGCCGTCCCCGACCACCGCCCAGGTGCCGGCGGCGGGGGCGGCGGCGGGCTGCGCCGGGTGGGGCAGCACGGTCCAGCGCACGGCGTACAGCGGGTCCTGACGGGCGGTGGCGGCGGCACGCAGCTTCTCCGCGGACACCGGCCGCACGGACAGCGAGCCGATCTCGGCGACCGGCCGGCCCTGGGCGTCGGCGAGGGTCAGGGTGACGGTCTCCGGGCCGGTGCGCCGCAGCCGTGCCCGCACCGCCGCGGCGCCGGGGGCGAACAGCCGCACGTCGCGCCAGGAGAACGGCAGCGAGACCGGTCCGGCGCCGGGGTCGGCGCGGTCGGCGAAGGCCGCGAGGCCGAGCAGGTGCTGGGTGGCGTCCATCAGCGCCGGGTGGATGCCGAAGCGGTCGGCGTCGTGGGCGACGGCCTCGGGCAGCGCGATCTCCCCGTACACGTCCTCGCCGTGGCGGGCGGCGGCGCGCACGCCGAGGAAGGCCGGCCCGTAGGCAACGCCGGCGTCGGCGAGCCAGTCGTAGAAGCCGTCGAGCGGGACGGCGCCCTCCTCGGCCGGCGGCCGGGCCGGCGGCTCGGCGGGGGCGGCGCCGTCGGCGCGGGCCAGGGTGCCGACCGCGTGGCGGGTCCACGGCTCGCCGGCGTCGCCCGTGTCGGGCCGCGAGTGGATCGCGACGGCCCGCCGGCCCCCGGCGTCCGGGGCCTCCAGCCACAGCTGGAGCTGGAGGGCGCCGCGCTCGGGCAGGACCAGCGGGGCCTCCAGGGAGAGTTCCTCGACGAGTTCGCAGCCGGCCCGCCGGCCGGCGTGCAGGGCGAGCTCCAGGAAGGCGGTCCCCGGCAGCAGCACGGTGCCGAGCACCACGTGGTCGCCGAGCCAGGGGTGGCTGTCGAGCGAGAGCAGGCCGGTGAACAGCGAGCCGTGCCCGTCCGCGAGTTCGACCACGGCGCCGAGCAGCGGGTGGTCCGCCGGGCCCTGCCCGAGGCCGGCCGCGTCGGTCACCCCGACGCCCGCGTCCAGCCAGAACCGGCGGCGCTCGAAGGCCTGGGTGGGCAGCTCGACCCGGCGGCGGCCGAGCGCGGCGGGGTCGGTGTCGGTGCCCGCGGTGAGCCCCGCCCAGTCCACCGCCGTGCCGCGCACGAAGGCCCGGCCGAACGCCGTCAGAACGCTCCGGGCGGTGGGGCCCCCGCGGTCGGCGGTGGGGATGACGGCGACCGTCCGGTCGGTCTCCTCGGCGGCGAGGCAGGCGGTGGCCATCGGCGTCAGCACGGCCCCGGGGCCGAGTTCGACGAACTCGCTCGCCCCGGCCGCCCGCAGCGCGCCGACCGCGTCGGCGAAGCGGACGGTGCCCCGCAGGTTGGCGACCCAGTGGGCCGGCTCGCGCAGCCGCTCGGGGGCGGCGAGCGCGCCGGTGACGGTGGAGACGAGCGGGATCCCCGCGCGGCGCGGGCGCAGACCGTCGACGACGGCGGCGAACTTCCAGAGCACCGGGTCCATCAGTTCGGAGTGGAAGGCGTGCGAGACCGGCAGCCGGGTGTGCCGCCAGCCGCGTTCCGCGCACACGGCGCGGACCTGCTCGACGGCCTCGGCGGTGCCGGAGACCACCACGCTCGCGGGCCCGTTGACGGCGGCCAGGCCGACCCCGGCCAGCGGGGCCAGGACGGCGGCGGTCTCGGCCTCGCCCGCCCCGACCGCGAGCATCGCACCGCCGGCCGGCAGCGCGGCCATCAGCCGGGCGCGGGCGGCGACCAGGGTGACGGCGTCCTCCAGGGTGAGCGCCCCGGCCACGTGCGCGGCGACGATCTCGCCCAGCGAATGGCCGGCCACGAAGTCGGGCGCCGGCGCCCACGCCGTCCACAGCCGGTAGAGGGCCACCTCGTGGGCGAACAGGGCCGGCTGGGCGACGCCGGTGTCCTCGGCCGGCGCCGACGGACCGTCGGGCTCGCCGAGCAGCACCTCGCGGACGGAGAACGGCGTCACGCCCTCGAAGGCGGCGCAGACCTCGTCCAGCGCGGCGGCGAAGACCGGGAACGCCTCGTACGCCTCGCGCGCGGCGCCGCGGGTCCGGGTGCCCTGGCCGGTGAACAGGACGGCGGTGCGGCCGGTGCGGCGCGGCACGGCGCCCCGCGGCGCGTCCCCGCCGCCGTCCGCGACCCTGCCCAGCTCCGCGGCCAGTGCGGCGGTCCCGGTCCCGACCACGACCGCCCGGTGCTCCAGCACGGCCCGGCCGGAGGCCAGTGACCAGGCCACGTCGGCCGGCCGGGCCCCGGGGTGCGCGAGCGCCCAGTCGCGCAGCCGGGCGGCCTGGGCGCGCAGGCCGGCCTCGGTGCGCGCGCCGACCACCCAGGGCACGGGGGCCGGCGCCGGCGCGGCGCCCTCCTGCCCGGCGGGCGCCCGGTCCTCGGCCGGCTCCTCCTCGATGATCACGTGGGCGTTGGTGCCGCTCACCCCGAAGGAGGAGACGCCGGCCCGGCGCACCCGCTCCCCCGCCGGCCAGGCCACCGGCTCGGTCAGCAGCTCGACCGCCCCGGTCGCCCAGTCGACCATGGGCGTGGGCTCCTCGGCGTGCAGGGTGCGCGGCAGCAGGCCGTGCCGCAGCGCGAGCACCGTCTTGATCACGCCGGCCACGCCGGCGGCGGCCTGGGTGTGGCCGAGGTTGGACTTCACCGAGCCGAGGTGCAGCGGCCGGCCGGCCGGGCGGTCCTGGCCGTAGGTGGCCAGCAGGGCCTGGGCCTCGATCGGGTCGCCGAGCACCGTGCCGGTGCCGTGCGCCTCGACCGCGTCGACGTCCGCCGGGCTCAGCCGGGCGCCGGCGAGGGCCTGGCGGATCACCCGCTCCTGCGCCAGGTCGTTGGGCGCGGTCAGCCCGTTGGAGGCGCCGTCCTGGTTGACCGCCGACCCCCGCACCACGGCGAGCACGGAGTGCCCGTGGCGCCGCGCGTCGGAGAGCCGCTCGACCAGCAGCATGCCGACGCCCTCGCTCCAGCCGGTGCCGTCGGCCCCCGCCGAGAAGGACTTGCACCGCCCGTCCGCCGCCAGGCCGCGCTGGCGGGCGAACTCGTCGAAGGCGCCCGGGGTCGCCAGGACGGTGGCGCCGCCGGCCAGCGCGAGGTCGCACTCGCCGGCCCGCAGCGCCTGGCAGGCCAGGTGCAGGGCGACCAGCGAGGAGGAGCAGGCGGTGTCGACGGTGACCGCCGCGCCCTCCAGGCCCAGGGTGTAGGCGATCCGGCCGGAGGCGACGCTGGTCAGGCTGCCGGTCAGCAGGTGGCCCTCGACCTCCTTGGGGACGCTGGGCAGCCGGGACAGGTAGTCGCTCGCGATCACCCCGACGAAGACGCCGGTCCGGCTGCCGCGCAGCGAGGTCGGGTCGATCCCGGCCCGCTCGACCGCCTCCCAGGAGGCCTCCAGCAGCAGGCGCTGCTGCGGGTCCATCGCCAGCGCCTCGCGCGGCGAGATCCCGAAGAAGCCGGGGTCGAAGTCGGCCGCGTCGTCCAGGAACCCGCCCCGGTAGGCGCCGCCGGCCGCGCTCTCGGCGTGCTCCCAGCCGCGCCCGGAGGGGATGCCGGTGATGGCGTCACCGCCGGTGCGCACCAGCTCCCACAGCTCCTCGGGCGAGCCGACCCCGCCCGGGTAGCGGCACTGCATGCCGACGATGGCCACGGGCTCGTGCCACCGGTCCTCGGCGTCGCGCAGCAGCGTCCGGGTCTCGTGCAGCTCGTTGGCCGCACGCCGCAGGTAGTCGCGCAGTTGCTCTTCGTTCGCCATCGTTGGTCCGCTCCGTGAGTGTCCGCGAGGGACGGGGATGCCCCAGCCCCGTGATGGGTGGTCAGCGATCGGTGCCGCGGTCGATGAAGTCGAACATCTCCTCGTCGGTGGCCGAACCGAATGCCTCGTGCACGACGGGGGCCTGCGGCTCCGCCGGGTCCTGCGGGCCGTCCCCGGCGAGTTCCCGCAGGCGCTGCGCCGCCCTGGCCCGGTCCTGTCCGTCCAGCAGGGCGAGCATCGCCTCGACCCGGTCGATCTCGCCGAGCACGGACTCCCAGGAGACGGTGTGCTCCCGGCGCAGCAGGGTCCGCAGGTGGCGGCCGAGGGCGGCCGGGTTCGGGTGGCTGAAGACCAGCGTGGCCGGCAGGGCCAGGCCGGTCGCGGCCCGCAGCCGGTTGCGCACCGCGAGCGCGGTGAGCGAGTCGAAGCCGAGGTCCTTGAAGGCCGTCCCGGGGTCGATCTCCTCGGGGTCGGCGTGGCCGAGCACGGCGGCGGCGCCGGTCCGGACCAGGTCGACGAAGGCCTGCTCCTGCTCGTCCTCGGGCAGGTCGAGCAGGCGGGCGGCGACGGCGGGGCCGGTCTCGGCCGGGCCGGCCGACGGGCCGCGCCGGCGGTCCGTCACCAGGCCGGCGAGCAGGGGTGTCACGCCCGGGTCGCCGCGCCGCACGGCGGCGGTGTCGACGGCGAGCGGGGTGAGCGCGGCCTCCGGGCGGCCGAGCGCCTCGTCGAGCAGCGCCAGGGCCTCGCGCTCGTCGAGGGCCACCAGCCCGTCCGGGCGGGTCCGCTCCTCGGCGTCGGCGGAGGCGTCGGCGGAGGCGTCGGCGTCCGGGGCCGCCCACGGCCCCCAGGCGAGCGCGAGGCCGGGCAGCCCCCGGGCGCGCCGGTGCTGGGCCAGGGCGTCGAGGAAGGCCGCACCGGCGGCCTCCCAGGCCCGGTCCCGGTCGCCGGCCTGGCCGGCCCAGGAGCCGTGCAGGACGAAGGCGGCGAGGTCCAGGCCCTCCGTCAGTTCGTGCAGGTGCCACGCCCCGTCGACGACCGGGCGCAGCCCGGCCCCGACGTCCGTGCCGGCGTCGCCGTCACCGCCGTCGGTGCGCGGGGCTTCGGCCGCGTGCACCACGGCGCGCAGCGGGTGCTCGGCCGGCACGGCGGCCAGCAGCGCGGCCAGGGCCTCCCGGTCGGCGGCGTCGCAGTCGGCGAGTTCGACGGCGGCGCCGAGCGCGGTCAGCTCCTCGGCCAGGGCGGCGGTCTCCGGTGCCATGGCGCCGGGGCCGGCGAGCAGCAGCCGGCGCACACCGTGGACGGCCACCAGGTGGCGGGCGGTGGCGGCGCCGGGGCGGCCGGTGGCGCCGGTCACCAGGACGGTGCCGTCCACCGGGAGGGCCGGCTGCTGCTCGGCGACGGCGGGCGCCCGGCCGAGCACCGGCACGAGGACCTGTCCGGCCCGGACGGCGAACTCGCTCAGGCCCGCGTCCACGGCCGCCGCCAGGGCCTGCGCGGAGGCCTCGTGGGCGTCCAGGTCGGCGAGGACGACCCGCTCCCGGCCGGTCGAGCGCAGCAGCCCCCACAGGGCGGCGGCGGCCGGGTCGGCGACGCGGTCGCCGGGTTCGGCGAGCACCGCGCCCCGGGTGACCAGGACCAGGCGGGTGCCCTCGAAGCGCCGGTCCGCCTCGTGCGCGCGCAGCACCGCGAGCACGGTGCGGATCCGCTCGCGGACGGCCCGCGGCACCGGCTCCCCGTCCGCCGGGGCGTCCGGCAGCAGGGCGATCCGCGCCGGCACCGGCAGCCCGGCCGCCACCGCGGCGCCGAGCGCCGTCCAGTCGGGGTGGGCGCCGGCCGCGAGCTCGCGGGCGAGCGGGCCGGCGGTGCCGATCAGGGCCCAGGCCCCGCCGGGCGCCCCGGCGAGCGGCTGCTCCGGCGCCGTCCACTCCAGCCGGGCGAGCGCCGGGCGCTCGCGGCCCGCCGCGCGCAGGTCGGCGGCCGACCAGGAGCGCAGCCGGACGGACTCGATCGCGCCGACGGACTGCCCGTGCTCGTCGGCGAGGTGCACGGCCAGGGTGTCCGGGCCGGTGGCGCGCAGCGTGAGCCGGACGGCCGTGCGGGTCCCGGGCACGGCGGTGACGCCGTGCCAGGCGGACGGCAGGCGCACCAGGCCGTCGGCCTCGGGCTCGCCGGGGGCGAGGCCGAGCAGGGCCGCCTCCAGCAGGGCCGGGTGCAGGTCGTGGCGGGCGGTCTGCGCCTCGCCGCCGGTGTGCGCGGTCTCGGCGAACAGGTCCTCGCCGCGGCGCCAGGCGGCCCGCATCCCGGCGAAGGCGGGGCCGAGCCGCAGGCCGGTGCGGGTGAGCCGCTCGTAGGCGTCCGCGACGGGGAGCGGGGTCGCGCCGATCGGCGGCCACGGCTCGGGGCGGGCGGCCGGGCGGTGGCCGCCGGGGGCCAGCGTGCCGGTGGCGTGGCGGGTCCAGGGGGCGTCGGCGGGCGCGTCCTCGGGCCGCGAGTGCACGCTCACGCCGCGGGCGCCGGTGCCGTCCGGCACCTCCAGGGCGACCTGGACCCGCACCCCGGCGGCCGCGGGCAGCACCAGCGGGGTGTGGACGGTGAGTTCCTCCAGCACCGGGCAGCCGCTCTCGTGGCCGGCCCGCAGCGCGAGGTCGACGAGGAGGCTGCCGGGCACGGCGGCGGAGCCGAGCGCGAGGTGGTCGGCCAGCCAGGGGTGCGCGGTGGTGGAGAGCCTGCCGGTGAAGACCGTCCCGGAGCCGTCGGCGAGGTCGACGCCGGCGCCGAGCACGGGGTGCTCGACGGCGGACTGCCCCCAGCCGGCGCCGGCGGAACCGGTGGCGGCGGTGGGCTCGATCCAGTGGCGGCGGCGCCGGAAGGGGTAGCCGGGCAGGTCGACCCGTGTCACGCCGGCGTGGGTGAGCAGGCCCGGCCAGTCGACGTCCAACCCTCGGGCGTGGGCGTCGGACAGCGCGGTGACCAGCCGGTCCGCGCCGCCGTCGCCCCGGCGCAGGGTGCCCAGCACCGCCGCGGGGACGCCGAGCCCGTCGAGGGTGTCCCCGACCGGCACCAGCAGGCCGGGGTGCGGGCTGCACTCGACGAAGGCGTCGTGGCCGTCGGCGGCGGCGGCCTCGATCGCCCGCGCGAACAGGACGGTGCGGCGCATGTTCTCGAACCAGTAGGCGGCGTCCAGCGGGGTCGTGTCGTCCAGCAGCGCGCCGGTGACGGTGGAGTACATCGGGACGCGGCCCGGCAGCGGGCGCAGGTCCGCGAGCAGGCGGGTGATCTCCTCGCGGGTGGGGTCCATCTGCGCGGAGTGCGAGGCGTAGGCGGCGGGCACCCAGCGGGCGCGGGTCCCGGCCGTCTCGCAGCGGGCGGCGATCACGGCCAGGGCGTCCTCGTCGCCGGAGAGCACCACGCCGGTCGGGCTGTTGACGGCACCGAGCGACACCAGGCCGGCGGCGCCGGTCGCGTCGATCTCGGCGCGGGCCCGGTCCGGGGTCATGGCCACCGCGAGCAGGCCGCCGTGGCAGGCGTCGACCGTCTGCACGGCCCGCACCCGCATCACCGCGACCCGGGCGGCGTCCGCCAGCGAGAGCCGGCCGGCCACGTACGCGGCGGCGGCCTCGCCCTGGGAGTGGCCGATCACGGCGGCCGGGCGCACCCCGCAGGACTCCCACCAGCGGGCGAGGCCGACCATCACGGCGAACAGGACGGGGTGCAGCACCTCGACCCGGGCGAGCATCCGCTCGGTGTGCTCGTCGGTGCCGCGCAGCACGTCGAGCAGCGACCAGCCGGTGACCAGCGGGTCGACGGCCTCCGCGCACTCGGCCACCGCCTGGGCGAACACCGGGCTGACGTCCATGAGTTCGGCCGCCATGCCGAGCCACTGGGAGCCCTGGCCGGGGAAGACGAAGACCGGTCCCGGACCGGAGACCAGGACGCCCGGGGCCTCCACCGCCCCGTCGGCCACCTCCCCCAGCGAGGCGAGCAGGTCGGCGGTGTCGCGACCGCGGGCCACCGCCCGGTGGTCGAAGGCGGCCCGGCCGGTGGCCAGCGACCAGGCGACGTCGGCGGGTTCGGCCTCCGGGTGGCGCAGGAACCAGTCCCGCAGCCGGGCGGCCTGGGCGCGCAGCGCCTCGCCGGTGCGGGCGGACAGCGGCCACGGCACCACGCCGGCCACGCCCGGCGCCTGCGGGGCGGGGTGCGCGGCGCGCTCGGACCGCGGCTCCTCGTCGGGTGCCTGTTCGAGGATGATGTGCGCGTTGGTGCCGCTGACGCCGAAGGAGGAGACGGCGGCGCGGCGCGGGCGGCCGGTCCGCGGCCAGGCGCGGTGCTCGGTGGCCAGCGCGACGTGGCCGGAGGCCCAGTCGACGTGCGGGGTCGGTTCGTCGGCGTGCAGGGTGCGCGGCAGTTCGCCGTGGCGCAGCGCGAGCACCATCTTGAGCACGCCCGCGATGCCGGCGGCGGACTGGGTGTGGCCGATGTTGGACTTGATCGAGCCCAGCCACAGCGGCCGTTCGGCGGTGTGCTCGCGGCCGTACACGGCGAGCAGGGCCTGCGCCTCGATCGGGTCGCCGAGCCGGGTGCCGGTGCCGTGCGCCTCGACCGCGTCGACGTCGGCCGGGGTGAGCCCGGCGTTGCCGAGCGCCTGGCGGATGACCCGCTGCTGGGAGGGCCCGTTGGGCGCGGTGAGCCCGTTGGAGGCGCCGTCCTGGTTGGTCGCGGAGCCGCGCACGACGGCGAGGACGCGGTGGCCGCGGCGCCGGGCGTCGGAGAGCCGCTCGACGAGCACGAGGCCGGCGCCCTCGCCCCAGCCGGTGCCGTCGGCCGCCGCCGCGAACGGCTTGCAGCGGCCGTCCGGCGCCAGTCCGCGCTGGCGGCTGAACTCGACGAAGGCGTGCGGCGAGGTGAGCACCGCCACGCCGCCGGCGAGCGCGAGGTCGCACTCCCCGGAGCGCAGCGCGGCGGCCGCGAGGTGCAGGGCGACCAGTGAGGAGGAGCAGGCGGTGTCGACGGTGACGGCCGGGCCTTCGAGGCCGAGCACGTAGGAGACCCGGCCGCTGATGACGCTGGTGGCGGTGCCGGTGAGCAGGTAGCCCTCCTGGCCCTCGGCGACCGCGCCCGAGGCGGTGTGGTAGTCCTGCGCCATCGCGCCGACGAACACGCCGGTGGCGGAGCCGCGCAGCGAGGTGGGGTCGATGCCGGCGTGTTCGAAGGTCTCCCACGCGGTCTCCAGCAGGACGCGCTGCTGGGGGTCCATCGCGGCGGCCTCGCGCGGCGAGATGCCGAAGAACTCGGCGTCGAAGGCGACGGCGTCGTCGATGAAGCCGCCCTCGTGCACGTAGGACTTGCCCGGGCGGTCGGGGTCGGGGTCGAAGAGGGTGTCGAGGTTCCAGCCCCGGTCGCGCGGGAACGGTGCGATGGCGTCGGCGCCCTCGGCGAGCATCCGCCACAGGTCGTGCTCGTCGGAGACGCCGCCGGGGTAGCGGCAGCCCAGGCCGACGATCACCACCGGGTCGTCGGCGGCGTCGGGGGTGCGCGGCGCGGGCGGGGCGGGCGCGGCGGGCTCGGGGGCGCCGAGGAGTTCGGCGCCGATGTGCTCGGCGAGCGCCTCGGGCGTCGGGTGGTCGAAGACCAGGGTGACGGGCAGCCGCAGGCCGGTCGCGGCGGTGAGCCGGTTGCGCAGTTCGACGGCGGTGAGCGAGTCGAAGCCGAGCGCCTTGAACGGGCGTCCGCGCTCGATCGTCTCGGCGCCGGCGTGGCCGAGGACGGCCGCGGTCTCCTGGCGGACCAGGGTGGTGAGGGTCTGCCGGCGCCGGTCCTCGGGCAGCCGGACGAGGCGCTGCGCGAACGCGGCCGTGTCCGGGTCGGGGCCGGCGGCGGCCCGCCGGGGCCGGGAGCGGACGAGGTCGCGCAGCAGGGCGGGGACGCCGTCGGCCCCGCCCAGCGCGGCGAGGTCCAGGTGGGCGAGCACCGCGGCCGGGTGGTCGGCGGCGCGCGCGGCGTCGTACAGCGCGAGCGCGTGGCCGGTCTCCAGGGCCGCGACGCCGGTGCGGGCGATGCGGTCGAGGTCGGACCGGTCGAGGTGGCCGGTCATCCCGCTGGCCTGCGCCCACAGGCCCCAGGCCAGCGAGGTGGCGGCCAGGCCCCGGGAGCGCCGGTGCTGGGCGAGCGCGTCCAGGTAGGCGTTGGCGGCCGCGTAGTTGGCCTGTCCGGCGCCGCCGAAGGTGCCCGCCATCGAGGAGAAGAGCACGAACTCGGCGAGGTCCAGGCCGAGCGTCAGCTCGTGCAGGTTCCGGGCGGCGTCGGTCTTGGGGCGCAGGACGCGGTCGAGCTGTTCGGGGGTGAGCGCGTGCACGGCGGCGTCGTCGATGGCGCCGGCCGCGTGCACCACCGCGGTGAGCGGGTGCCCGGGGTCGACGGTGGCGAGCAGGGCGGCCAGCGCCTCCCGGTCGGCGGCGTCACAGGCCTCGATCCGCACCTCGGCGCCGAGGGCGGTGAGGTCGGCGGCGAGTTCGGCGGCGCCGTCGGCGGCCGGGCCGCGGCGGCTGGTGAGCAGCAGGTGCCGGGCACCGTGTCCGGTGACCAGGTGGCGGGCGAGCAGGGCGCCGAGGGTGCCGGTGCCGCCGGTGATCAGGACGGTGCCGCCGGGGTCGGCGGCGCCGGTGACGGTGGGCGGCAGGGTCAGCACGATCTTGCCGGTGTGCCGGGCCTGGCCCAGGTGGCGGAAGGCGGCGACGGCGTCGCGGACGTCCCAGGTGGTGACCGGCAGCGGGGCGAGCGTGCCGTCGGCGAACAGGGCGCCGAGTTCGGTCAGGATCTCCTGGATGCGGTCGGCGCCCGCGTCCATGAGGTCGAACGCGTGGTAGTCGGTGCCGGGGTGGGCGGCGGTCACCGCGGCGCGGTCGCGGATGTCGGTCTTGCCCATCTCCAGGAACCGGCCGCCGGGGCCGAGCAGGCGCAGCGAGGCGTCGACGTAGTCCTGGGCGAGCGAGTTGAGCACGAGGTCGAAGCCCCGCCCGTCGCGGGCGGTGCGGAACCGTTCCTCGAAGCCGAGGTCGCGGGAGGAGGCGAGGTGGTCGTCGTCCAGCCCGAGGGCGCGCAGCACCGGCCACTTGGCGGGCGAGGCGGTGCCGTGGACCTCCAGGTCCCAGTGCCGGGCGAGTTGCAGGGCGGCCATGCCGACGCCGCCGCTCGCGGCGTGCAGGAGCAGCGACTCGCCCGGCTGCACCCGGCCGAGGTCGACCAGGCCGTAGTAGGCCGTGAGGTACACCACCGGCACGCTCGCCGCCTGCGGGTACGTCCAGCCGGCCGGGACGGGCGCGAGCAGGCGGCGGTCGGTCACCGCGAGCGGGCCGGTGCCGCCGGAGAACAGGCCCATGACGCGGTCGCCGGGGGCGAGGTCGTGGACCTCGGTGCCGACCTCGACCACCACACCGGCGCCCTCGCCGCCGGGCGGGCGGGTGTCGGCCACCATGCCGAGGGCGACCACGACGTCGCGGAAGTTGAGGCCCGCGGCGCGCAGCGCGACCCGGACCTCGCCGGGGGCGAGCGGGCGGACGCCGTCCTCGTGGGGCAGCAGGGCCAGGCCGTCGATGGTTCCGGTGCCGGTCAGGTCGAGGCGCCAGGCGTCGGTGCCGGCGGGCACCGCCAGGCGCTCCGCCGGGGCGCTCCGGGCGAGCCGGGGCGCGGCCGCGGTGCCGGAGCGCAGGGCGAGCTGGGGTTCGCCGCAGGCCAGGGCCGCGCCGAGGGCGGCGTACGAGTCGGGGTGCCGGTCGAGGTCGACCAGCACGATCCGGCCGGGGTGCTCGGTCTGGGCGGAGCGCACCAGGCCCCAGACCGCGGCCGCGCCGAGGTCGTCGACCGCCTCCCCGTACGGGCCGGGCACGGCGCCGCGGGTGAGCACCACCAGCGGGGTGGCGGCGAACCGTTCGGCGGCGAGCCAGGACTGCAGGAACGCCAGCACCCGCCGGGTGGCGGTGCGGACGGCCTGCGGGCCGCCGTCGGTGGCGCAGGTGAGGGCGACGGCGTCGGGCAGCGGGGCGTCCGGGTCGGGCGCGGCCGGGTCGGCGAGTGCGGTGACGGTGGCGCCGGCCGCGCGCAGGGCCGTCTCCGCCCCGAGTTCGTCGGCCCCGGCCAGGGCCCAGCTGCCGAGCGGGGCGGACCCGGACAGGGTCAGCGGCGGCCAGGCGACGGGGTGGAGGTCCTGCGCGGCGCCGGCCGGGGCGGGAGCGAGGCCGTCCGCGGTGAGCGGCCGGGAGAGCAGCGAGTCGACGGTGGCGACGGGGGCGCCGGCCGGGTCGGTCAGCGCGAGGGTGACGGCGTCCGGGCCGGTGCGGCCGAGCCGCACCCGCAGGGTGCGGGCGCCGACCGCGTACAGCCGCACGCCCGTCCAGGCGAACGGGAGGCCGACGCCCCGGCCCTCGTCCGGCGCGCCGTCGAGCGCCCCGGCGGTGTGCAGGGCGGCGTCGAGCAGCGCGGGGTGGAGCGCGAACCGCCCGGCGTCGTGGTCGTCCCCGGGCAGGGCGACCTCGGCCAGCAGGTCGTCGCCGTGCCGCCAGGCGGCGCGCACCGCGCGGAACAGCGGGCCGTACTGGTAGCCGGCGGCGGCCAGGCGCTCGTAGAGGCCGTCGGTGTCCAGCGGTTCGGCGCCGGGCGGCGGCCAGGCCGCGTCGTCGGCGGCGGGTTCCCCGCCGGGCCGGGCCGGTGCGAGGACGCCGGCGGCGTGCCGGGTCCACGGGCCCGGCTCGGTGGTGTCGGGGCGCGCGTGCACGGTGAGCGCGCGGCGCCCGTCCTCGTCCGGGGCGTCGAGGTGGACCTGGAGCTGGACGGCCCCGCGCTCGCGCAGGGTCAGCGGCGCCTCCAGGGTGAGCTCCTCGATCACCGTGCAGTCGGCCGACTGCCCTGCCCGCAGGGCGAGTTCGACGAGTGCCGTGCCGGGGAGCAGCACCGTGCCGAGGACGGCGTGGTCGGCGAGCCAGGGATGGGTGGGCAGCGAGATCCGGCCGGTGAGCAGGTGCCGGTCGTCCCCGGCCTGGACGAGGGCGGCGCCGAGCAGCGGGTGGTCGGTGGAGCGCAGGCCGAGCCCTTCGGCGTCGGCGGCCGCCGGGGCGGGCTCCAGCCAGTAGCGCTCGCGCTGGAAGGCGTAGGTGGGCAGGTCGGTGCGCGGCGGCGTGCGGTGGGCGTGCAGCGCCGCCCAGTCGACGGGCACCCCGCGCACGGACAGGCCGGCCGCCGCGGTCAGCAGGCGCGCCAGGGTGTCCGCGTCGCGCTGGAGCGAACCGACGACCAGGGCGTCCGTCCCGGACTCCTGGGCGGTCTGCTCGACGGCCGGGGCCATCACCGGGTGCGGGCTGGTCTCGACCAGCGTGGTGCAGCCGTCGCGCAACAGCGCACGGGTGGCCCGCTCGAAGGCGACGGTCTCGCGCAGGTTGCGGTACCAGTACCCGGCGTCCAGGGCGGCGCCGTCGAGCGGCTCACCGGTGACGGTCGAGTAGAACGTCACCGCCGGGGTCGGCCGCGGGGCGATGTCGCCGATGCCGGTGAGGAGTTCGTCGCGGACGCGCTCGACGGCGGCGGAGTGTGCGGCGTAGTCGACCGGCAGCCGGCGGCTGCGCAGGCCGCGGGCCTCGCACCGCTCGTGCAGCTCGTCCAGGGCGGCGGCGTCCCCGGAGACGACCACCGCGCCCGGTCCGTTGACGGCCGCGATGCCGATCCGCCCGGGCAGGCCGGCGATCAGTTCCTCGGCCTGTCCGGCGGACGCGGCCAGCGACATCATGCCGCCGCCGCCCGCGATGGCGCGCAGGGCCCGGCTGCGCAGCGCGACGATCCGGGCGGCCTCCTCCAGGGTCAGCGCGCCGGCCACCTGGGCGGCGGCGATCTCGCCCTGCGAGTGGCCGACGACGGCGGCCGGTTCGACGCCGAGCGAGCGCCACACCGCGGCGACGGACACCATGACGGCGAACAGCGCGGGCTGGACGACGTCGACGCGGTCCAGCGAGGCGGCGCCGGGGCGCCGGCGCAGCACGTCGAGCAGCGACCAGTCGGTGTGCGGGGCGAGGGCGGCGTCGCAGGCGCGGATGTGCTCCGCGAACACCGCGGACTCGGCCAGCAGCCGGGCGCCCATGCCCTCCCACTGGGAGCCCTGCCCGCCGAAGACGAAGACCGTCCGGCCGGGCTGCCCGGCGGCGCCGGTGACCAGCCCGGGGTGCGCCGCGCCGGTGCTCAACGCGTCGAGCGCGGCGAGGAGTTCGTCCGGTTCGGCGGCGACGAGCGCGGCGCGGTGGTCGAGCGCGGCGCGGGTGGTGGCGAGCGCGTGGGCGGTGTCGGCGGGCCTGGCGGCGGGGCGCTGCGCCAGGTGGGCGCGGAGCCGGGCGGCCTGGTCGCGCAGGGCGGCCGGGGTCGCGCCGGACAGCGGCCAGACCAGCGCGGACGGCTCCGGCTCCGGACCGGGGAGCGGCGCCGCGGCCTCCCCGACCGGGTCGCCCTGTTCCAGGATCACGTGCGCGTTGGTGCCGCTGACGCCGAAGGAGGACACCCCGGCCCGGCGGGGCCGGCCGTCCTGCGGCCAGGGCGCCGGCTCGGTGAGCAGCGAGACGGCGCCGGACGCCCAGTCGACGTGCGGGGTGGGCGCGTCCACGTGCACGGTGGCGGGCAGTTCGCCGTGCCGCATCGCCATGATCATCTTGATCACCCCGGCCACGCCGGCGGCGGCCTGGGTGTGGCCGAGGTTGGACTTCACCGAGCCGAGGCGCAACGGCCGTTCGGCCGGCCGGTCCTGACCGTAGGTGGCCAGCAGCGCGTGCGCCTCGATCGGGTCGCCGAGGGCCGTGCCGGTGCCGTGCGCCTCGACCGCGTCGACCTCGGCCGGGGTGAGGCCGGCCTGGGCGAGCGCGTCGCGGATCACCCGCTCCTGGGCGAGGCCGTTGGGCGCGGAGAGGCCGTTGCTCGCGCCGTCCTGGTTGACCGCGCTGCCCCGGACCACCGCGAGGACGGGATGACCGTTGCGCCGCGCGTCGGAGAGCCGTTCGACCAGCAGCAGGCCCACGCCCTCCGACCAGGCCGTGCCGTCGGCTCCGGCCGCGAAGGACTTGCAGCGCCCGTCCGGGGCCAGACCCCGCTGGCGGGAGAACTCGACGAAGGTCGACGGGCTGGACATCACCGTCACCCCGCCGGCCAGCGCGAGGTCGCACTCGCCCCGGCGCAGCGCCTGGCAGGCCAGGTGCAGCGCGACCAGCGAGGAGGAGCAGGCGGTGTCGACCGTCACGGCCGGGCCCTCCAGGCCCAGGGTGTAGGCCACCCGGCCGGAGGCGATGCTGCCGGCGCTGCCGTTGCCGAGGTAGCCGTCCACGCCCTCGGGGACGGCCGCCAGCCGCGACGCGTAGTCGGCGTACATCAGGCCGGCGAAGACTCCGGTGCGGCTTCCGCGCAGCGAGCGCGGGTCGATGGAGGCCCGCTCGATCGCCTCCCAGGACGCCTCCAGCAGCAGGCGCTGCTGCGGGTCCATGGCGAGGGCCTCGCGCGGGCTGATCCCGAAGAACCCGGGGTCGAAGCGGTCGGCGTCGTACAGGAACCCGCCCTCGCGGACGTAGGAGGTGCCGGGGTGGTCGGGGTCGGGGTGGAACAGGTTCTCGACGTTCCAGCCGCGGTTGTCGGGGAAGGCCGAGATGGCGTCGGTGCCCGCGTGAACCAGCCGCCAGAGGTCCTCCGGGCTCGCCACCCCGCCGGGGAAGCGGC